>NZ_DAMBTF010000014.1:0-91068 GCF_032054185.1 Proteiniclasticum sp. | reverse complement strand
AAAAAAGAAAAGCAGTCAAAGTTTTTCAACTCTAACTACTTTGTCTACAGTCTGACAGCTGCAAAAAATGCAGCTGTTTTTTACTTCCGATTATAAACTATAATTTGATGTTTCTGTCCAATGGCTGTGATAGAGAAATGAACGTATCGGTTCTCTGCACGCCGTTGATCACATTGATACTGTTGAGAAGGAGATCCTGAAGGTGCGCAATGTTCTTGCAGACAAGCTTCGTGAAGATCGCATAGTCTCCTGTAGTATAATGCAGTTCT
Organism: Proteiniclasticum sp.; assembly: GCF_032054185.1. Lineage (NCBI taxonomy): Bacteria > Bacillati > Bacillota > Clostridia > Eubacteriales > Clostridiaceae > Proteiniclasticum > Proteiniclasticum sp. The sequence goes on along the minus strand of NZ_DAMBTF010000014.1, from coordinate 90,799 downwards.
ACAATCTCATTGATCAGTGAAAGTTCGTCAATAGCAGCCTGGAAGGATGAACTCTTGTCCAGATAGATACCCACGAAACAGCATACGTCATAGCCCAGTTTCGGCATATCCAGTAGGATTTTTGTTCCTTTTATTATGCCAAGATCTTCCATCTTCTTCATTCTTACATGAATGGTTCCGCCCGATACGTGACATACTCTTGCAATTTCAAGGTATGGTGTACGAGCATCCTTTATGAGAATTTCCAAAATCTGTAGATCTAAATCATCTAAATTGATACCTGCGTTACTTGTCATAATGCACCCCCATAATTCGATATAACTTATTATATCAAATAAAATGACATAAAATGGTAATATCGTAAAAAAAATATTATATTTCCAACGATTTTATAATACACATAATTTAACCATTTGTCTATATTTGATTTTTATAAGTAGTGAACTTTCTTGATTAATATGGAAAATTGGCATAAAATAGAGAAGAATCAAGGGAGGTTTTATTTTGAACTGGAATAATCTACTTGTCATTTTCGTCATGTCCATTGCTATTTTTATTCTTTACTCTATGGCAAACATCTATTATCTGAGTAAGGTTAAGGTAAGCAAATGGGTTATCCTGGTTGTTTCTCTGGTATTTCTGTTTATAGGTCTGATCATTCCGGCATATACCGATAATGTGATCATTCACTATATTCCTACAGCTGTATTTGTATTTTTCTTTCTCTGGTATGCAGATCTCTCCGGTCTATCCAGCATCGGCGCACCGAAGAATAAAAATGCGAAATCCTCAGCAACAATCAGACCGAAGGCAAAACCCAATAAACTGAAATATGCTGATGAGAAAGACATCATCAAGACAAACGCCAAAGAGAAGAGCAAACTATTTAAAAATAAACAGTAATTCCTGTATGAATACAGGTAGGATAGTGGGGTATGCTGATTAAAGCATGCTCCATTTCTCTATTGAAAAAGATCACTGCAGTTTTATTCTGCAGTGATCTTTTTCATGTTTAGTAATCAGGTTTTTATGAGCAGCCTGTTGTGGTTCCACAATCCAGACAGACCTTGCATGTTCCATTCTTCACCATTCTTGTGCTCTGGCAGGTGGAACAGACGGAGTCATAGAGCTTTTCGCCGTTTTTCTCGGCATCCTTGATGACTGTTTTCACATCGGATTCATCAACGACCATGGAGAGCTGCTTGATGTTTTCCGGTTCAAAATAGTTATTGACAAATCTTGAACGGGATTTGGTCAGTACATCATTTTCTTCAGGTTTAATCTGTACTCTGGAATAGTCACCCAGTTCGATGTCGATAACCTTCGAAATCAGGTCAGAGATCGAGCTGACATTCTTGATGTACGGATGCTTGGATACAAATCCATAAGGCTCGTATTTCTGGCCTCTCAGCATTTTTGATATATCCTTTGGTGGGATATGGTACTGCAGCATGACGGATATGGTCTTTGAAAGAGAATTAAGAAGTCCGGTAATAAGTGTTCCTTCACGATCTGTGGTCATGTAGATTTCAGAGATTTCGCCTCTTTCATTTCTATTGACTGTGATGTAGACTTTCACGTCATCGATCTGTGCTGGATGGGTATGTCCAGCACGGATTCCGGCCATCTTTTCTCTTCTGTTTGCGCCTGAGCTGACCTTCGGCAGTTCTTTCTTTGCTTCTTTTGCAAAATCCAGCAGGGCATCATAGGTGAGGCTCTCAAGCTCAAGATTCTCATCCTTGTAGTCGATCTTTGTATTGAGCGGCTGTGCAAATTTTGATCCGTCTCTGTAGAGGGAAATGCCCTTTACACCGGTCTCCCATGATCGGATATGCACTTCCTTGAAATCTTCAACTGTGGCATCCTTGGGAAGGTTGACTGTCTTTGAGATTGCTCCTGAAACCAGAGGAGTCAGTGCAGCAACCATCAGTACATGCCCATAGTGCTGAATGAAGCGCTTTCCGGTTCCGCATACATTGGCTGTATCAAAGATCGGATAATGTTCTTCCTTCAGGTGTGGTGCACCTTCGATTTTACCATCAAGGACCATACCGTTTTCTTCCTTGCCGATATAAGCCATAATATCTCTGACTTCATCTCTTGAATAACCTAAGTTCTTCAGAGCTACTTCGACAATCGGATTTGCGATGGTCATAAATCCGCCGCCTACAAGCTTCTTATAGGTGATATGGGAGAAGAATGGCTCTATGGATGTTGCTGCACAGTCCATTGCAAATGAGATTGTACCGGTAGGTGCAATGACACTGACCTGTGCATTTCTGTAACCGTTCAGTTCTCCGAGATCTACCGCTTCGGACCAGGCTGTCTTGAGTGTATCTGAAAGTTCCTTGTGGCCCAGTTCAAAGAGAAGTCCATGGTTTACTCTCATCGGCTCATAGTGAAGTTCTTCAAGCTCTGAGTCCAGGGCACCCGCAACTCTTGCATGATTTCTGATGACTCTGTTCATATATGGCTTATTCAGCTCGTACTTTTCAAAAGGTCCTACAGCTTTAGCCATGAGAGCGGATACTCTGTAGCTTTCACCTGTGATGAGTCCCATGAGTGCAGCAGATAGATTTCTTGCTTCATCTGAATCATAGGGAATACCCAGTGCCATCAGAAGGGAAGCGCTGTTTGCGATACCCAGACCGGTTGTTCTGAACATATAGGTCTTTCTTGCGATATCCACAGTCGGGAACTGTCCCCAATGAATGGATGATTCAAGAAGCAGCTGGTTCAGCCCGATCATGTGCTTCAGTCCCTTGACATCAAGAAGATTTTTCTCGACATCGTAGAATCTGTAAATGTTCAGGGAAGCAAGGTTACAGCTTGTATCATCAAGGAAAGCATATTCTCCGCATGGATTTGTTGAATTCAGACGGTTATGTTTTGCCCATAGATCTCCATCTTCACCGGCAGGGCAGGTATGCCATGCGTTAAAGGTATCTGTGAACTGAGGGGCAGGATCTGCTGACTTACATGCCGCATCATTAAATTCTTCCCATAGGGTGGAAACCTTGATTTCTCTGTTCACTGAATTGTCCACTCGGCCTTGAAGTGTAATGGTCGCTTCAGGATCGTTTTCGATGTTCTTCACTTTTCTCATGAACTCGTCGGAGATTCTTAGTGAGTTGTTGGAATTCTGTCCGGAAACAGTTTCGTATGCTTCTCCATCGATATCGGCATCATATCCCATTTTGGCAAGAGCTCGAACCTTGTCTTCTTCTTTGGCTTTCCAAAGAATAAACTGCTCAATTTCTGGATGATCAATATCAAGACAGACCATTTTGGCTGCTCTTCTTGTTGTTCCGCCTGACTTGATTGCTCCTGCATTTCTGTCAAGTCCCTTAAGGAAACTCATCAGTCCTGATGAAACTCCGCCACCTGTCAGTCTTTCTCCGACTGCTCTGATGCTTGAGAAGTTTGTTCCTGTTCCTGAACCACCCTTGAAGAGCTTTGTTTCTGTAACATACTGCTCGGAAATCGAATGATCGCCTAGAAGCTTGTCTTCTACAGACAGTATGAAACAAGCTGAAGCCTGTGTTCTTGTATAGGTGTCTTTGGACTTAACCACTTTTCTTTCAACAGGATCATAATAGAAGAGGTCATTCTGACCGCCTTCGATTCCGTAGGACTGTTTAAGTCCTGTGTTGAACCACTGTGGTGAGTTTGGTGCGTACATCTGATTCAGAAGTCCGTACACCATTTCATCATAGAATATGTCTTTCTGATCCTGTGTGGTGATAATTCCTTCATCTGCGAGGGATTCCATCCAGAAACTGACCATTCTATGAGCAACCATCTTCATGGAGCTCTCGTATCCCTGTTCGTTATTGACTCCTGCTTTCCTGAAATACTTTGAAGCGATGATATCCACTGCATTCTGTGAATAGTGAGTAGGGAATTCCAGATCTTTCATCTCAACGATGATCTTTCCGTTCTTATGATTTTTCAAAAGAACATCCCTTTTGCTCCAGTCAAATAAGTCATAAACAGTTTTGTCTTTATTATTGTCCAGCTCTTTAGTATAATAACGTTTAAACAAGTCTTTAATATCCTTCATTGCTAACCTCCTGAATAAATTGCGATGGATTAAGTATAATACTATATGTTGTGCAACGCAATAGAGAAAACCACAATATATAGTTTTTTAACAAATGGAAATCGCGAAATCCTACTGCCGTTGAAGAGGTTAGCATAATATGATTTAAAGAAATAATGAGAAAGTCGGATCGGAAAAAATTAATTGAGATGTAGATCGCAATATTTAAAGGAAATGAGGTATGATGATTAAAGAATTGAATGGTATGAAGCCTAAAACAGACAAAAATAGTTTTATCGCGGAGAATGCGCTGCTCGTTGGCGACATCGAAATGGCCAGCGGATCCTCAGTCTGGTATGGTACTGTAATCCGTGCTGATGTGGCACCGATCAGAATCGGGAAAAGGACGAATATTCAGGATAATTCTGTTCTTCATACAGACAGCGGACTTCAAATGATCATCGGTGATGATGTCACCATCGGCCACGGATGCATCATCCATGGCACATCCATTAAAGGAAAGTCGATCATCGGCATGGGCAGTATACTCCTTAACCACTCGGTTATCGGAGAAAATACAATTATCGGTGCAGGGAGTCTGGTCACAGAAGGAAAGGTGATACCAGGCGGAGAACTGTGGATCGGAAGACCAGCCAGATTTTCCAGAAAACTTACGGAAGATGAGATCATAAAAATAAGAGACTCAGCAGATCACTACTATGAATATGCGATGATGCATAAAGGAGAAAAACATGATTAAATTCGGAGATTTCAACACATTGAAGGTCAAGCGTGAAGCTGCCTTCGGACTATACCTCGACAAAGAAACGGGCAACACGTCAGATGACATACTTCTCCCTACAGGGAACATCATAGGAGACAAACCGGCAGTAGGGGATGAAGTCAGTGTTTTCATCTACAGAGATTCAAAAGACAGACTTATCGCTACCATGAAAAAGCCTAAGGTTACTGTGGATAACCTTGCAGTCTTAAAGGTTTCACAGGTCACCGATTTTGGTGCCTTCCTGGACTTCGGCCTGGAAAGAGATATCCTTGTACCGAATAAGGAAATGAAGTTCAAAATGATTCCTGAGAAAGAATATCTTGTGTTCGTATACGAAGATAAAACAGGAAGACTTGCAGCTTCAACTGAAGTAGGAAGATACCTTGAAGTCCCTGAAGAAGATCAGTACAATGCAGGGGACATTGTTACAGGAATCGTTTATGGCTTGCAGACCAACGGTACGCTGGAAGTTGCTGTAGAAGAAAAGTATATGGCAATTATCCTAAGAAATGAGTACTTCACTGATATCCAGCCGGGCGATAGAGTCACCGGAACGATAAAGAAGATTATGGAAGACGGCAGAATCAGCTTCACACCAAGAAAGAAAATGATTGAAGAAAAAGAAGAGCTTTCCGACACCATACTTGGCTATCTGAAAGAGAACGATGGATTCATGCCTTATAACGACAAATCCACTCCAGATGAAATCAAGAAGAAATGGAATACCAGCAAAAACTACTTCAAAATCGCCTTAGGTAACCTCATGAAAAAAGGTCTGATCCGACAGGATGAGAGGGGAACTTATCTTAAGTAGACAACAGGTAGTAAAGGAGCACATATTAATATGATTGAAACACAGGATCCTAAGGGAATGAGCAGAGAAAAAAGACTGAAGAGCGCACTTCTGTTTACGAAGGCGCAGCTGAAAAATGAAACCGATACTCTGGCAAACCTGGCAAACATCAGTGCAGTAATCAATATGTACATGGACGACATCAACTGGGTCGGATTCTATCTCATGAGAAGCGGAGAACTGATTCTTGGACCTTTCCAGGGAAAACCTGCCTGCAACAGAATCGAAATCGGATCCGGGGTTTGCGGAACATCTGTAAAGGAAGGAAAAACTCAGCTTGTGGATGATGTCCTTTCACTGGATAACCATATTGCCTGCGATTCCGCTTCACGCTCAGAACTGGTTGTGCCGATATATAGGAATGGAGAGATTTTCGGTGTCCTTGACATCGACAGCCCTTCACTGGCCAGATTTACAGAACTTGAAAAACAATATATGGAAGAGCTTGTTGCTCTTCTGCAAGAATCACTTTAACTGTAAGTGAAAAAGAATGCATGACATCAAAGTCATGCATTCTTTTATTGCATTTTTTTCTGAAATTCTAAAATGGTATTGAATTCTGTGTAGATAAGATCAAGATTCTCATAGATTCTTTTCGCACCTGTTTCCAGTTCACTCGTATCGGGTTGCCTACGAAGCGAATAGGCGGTATCCCTTTCACCCGGCTGAAGGAAATCAAGCTTACTGAACTTGCTGCAGAAAGCCGCGAAATGGCTGAGGTCAGTTTCTCTAAGTACTGTTTTATAGGTGTCTTTCGTATAACAGCTGTCATAGGCCAAGTGCGCCATGACTTTAAGTCGTCTGATGATTTCCTCGGCATTTATAAGATTCTTCTTCTCCAGCAGATTCAGGGGAATCATCGGTTCATTCTTCAGTGCTTCGATATTTCTTACAACGCCCTCGATATCCGCAAAGATATGAGAAAAAGGTTCATTGTAATTCATTCCGATGGTTTTATCGCCATCCGTCAGATAGTCGAAGGTAAGGCTCATAATGTGATTGAGCTTAAGTCTGACAAATTCAAGTCTTTTTCTCGTTATTTTTCGGTAGTACATGAATGAGAAGATGAAGTTGAAAATGATTGCGATGAGCACACCAAGCCCTAGAGCCAGCATACGGAGTCTGATGGTCAGCAGTATACTCGGATTGCCCAATGCGTCGCTCTGGATAAACTGTGTCATGTAGATACTTGTGAATATGGCGACAGGGGACACAGCGCGGTAGTCGATCTTAAGGGCAATAAATAGTGTAAGTCCCATACCCAGCATAATAGTGAATACATTGACCCCCAAGATATAGACCAGTACACCTGTTGTCACTGCTCCGAGAAAGGAGGCAAGAAGCTGGTTGATTCCGCCTTTGACAGCAGATATATTTGTCGCTTCCAGATTGTACATTACCCCTAGAAGGACTGAAATCATATCAAGTCTTGTCACATCGAACATCATCCCGAAGATGTATCCTGTGCCGATTGCCAGCATCGCTTTAATGATATAAAGCCATGAATCCAGTAGCACAGCTTCTTTTCTAAGACCAATCAGTTTCTTAATCTGTTCCATAACTGCTCCTTTAATATAATTATAATTATTCCATTTTAAAAAATTGTTGTACTAAATATATTATCATAACACAGAAGATATGTGTATGCCCGGTCAAAATAAACTCAAATTCCGTCCCGTTTTATCCTTCTTTCTGGGAGATCATCCTGTTCCTCATCTATAAAAATCCCTGAAGCTTATCACTTCAGGGATTCTGTCATTATAGTGGAAGGTTATTTTTATTTCGATATGTTCTCATGAAGATTTTTATGATCTCATTTACGATAAGAGGCAATAGCGAGAGTCCAAATACGATCAGCCAGTCATTCAAAGGCAATGAATGGACTTTGAATGCATCTGCCAGGAACGGAGTGGAAATCAGTATAAACTGAAGTACGACTCCTGCTACGATGGACATCAAAAGATATCTGTTTTTAAAGAAACCGACCTGGAATATGGATTTCGTTTCGCTTCTCATGGTCAGAGAGTAGAAGAGCTGGGATACGGCAAGAACCACAAATGCCATGGTTCTGGCATAGACCAGAACTTCCTCTGGAGCATCAGCTGATGCCCAGATGGATGATCCTCTTTCTCTGAGTCCGATCGAAAAGGCAAGAAGGGTCAGCGAACCGATGAGTAAACCGCCGATCACCGCCCGTATACCTGCGCCTCGAGCAAAGAAGCTTTCCTTAGGATTTCTTGGCTCCTTCTTCATGACATCAGGGTCCCCAGGATCAACACCTAATGAGATTGCAGGAAGGGTATCTGTAACCAGATTGACCCACAGAATCTGAGTAGGCAGCAGTGGTATTGCAAATGAGAAGAGTACGGATACAAAGATCGCAACAATCTCACCCAGGTTACAGGAAAGAAGGAAAATAACCGCTTTTTTGATGTTGTTGTAGATGTTTCTACCTTCTTCTATTGCAGCGACAATGGTCGTAAAGTTGTCATCTGTAAGAATCATGTCTGCTGCACCCTTAGATACATCTGTACCGGTAATACCCATGGCAACACCGATATCCGCATGTTTTAGGGAAGGCGCATCATTGACGCCGTCTCCGGTCATGGAGACGATGTTTCCCTGAGCTTTGTAAGCTTTGACAATCTTCACCTTATGTTCCGGTGACACTCTGGCGAATACTCTGTATCTGTTGATGTTGGCTGCAAATTCTTCATCCGAAATCTCATCAATCTCGGCACCAGTCATAGCCTGACTGATATCCTCTGCAATACCCAGCTCCTTTGCTATCGCAACAGCAGTATTCTTATGGTCTCCGGTAATCATGATTGAAGTGATACCGGCGCCATGAGCTGATGCTATGGAATCCTTGACTTCAAGTCTTGGCGGGTCGATCATGGCAACAAAACCGATAACAGTCAGATCTTTTTCCATCTCTTCAGGACTGATTTTTGTCTGGGTATCCTTGAATGCGACACCAAGTACTCTCAGAGCCTTGTTGGACATTTCAACGGATTTGTCAAGCAGTGTTTTCTTATGTTCTTCTGTCAGCGGTACGCTTTTACCGTTGATCAGAATGGAGGTTGAAATCTTCAGTATGTTGTCGATCGCACCCTTTGTGTGTACTCTGTATGCCTCTCCTTCCTGATTCAGTGTCGACATCAGCTTTCTGTCGGAGTCGAAAGGTTTTTCATCAACTCTTGGGAAAATCCTGTTCAGCTCTTCCTTCGTCAGTCCGAAACGGTTACCAAGAACGATAAGCGCGATTTCTGTAGGGTCTCCTGTCGATTCTTTCGCTGTAGCTGTGGCATCACTGCAGAGCACAAAGGATTTGATGAGTTCTTCCGCATCTTCATCACTGGTTTCCATTGTCTCTGTATGGATATCCACATCCACTTCTTCATCATGAGTGTAATACTTAAGAACGGTCATCTTGTTCTGCGTCAGTGTTCCGGTCTTATCGGAACAGATGATGTTCACTGAACCAAGAGTCTCGACAGCGGGCAGTTTTTTGACGATGGCGTTGATTTTGCTCATCCTTGTGACTCCAAGGGCGAGAACGATGGCGACTATAGCCGGAAGTCCTTCAGGAATGGCTGCAACTGCAAGACTGATGGAAGTCAGGAGCATATCCAGAAGATCTCTTCCCTGGAGAAAACCGATGATGAACATGAGGATTGTTATGCCCAAAGCCAGTTTTCCGAGAGTCTTGCCCAGTTCATCCATTCTTTTCTGCAGTGGAGTCATGCTGTCTGTTTCTTCATTCAGACTCTTGGCAATGTTACCTACGATGGTTTCCATTCCAGTACCGACGACAACCCCTTCACCACGGCCATAGGTGACAAGTGTGGACATGAAAGCCATGTTTGCCCGGTCACCTACAGGAATGTTCTCTTCTGTAAATTCTTTGTCATAATATTTATCTGAAGGGACGGATTCACCTGTAAGTGCAGATTCTTCAATCTGAAGATTCGAACTTGAGACAAGTCTGATATCCGCTGGTACATACCTTCCCGCATCCAGAATCACTACATCACCAGGTACGATCTGCAGGGAACTGATTTCTTTCACTTCACCGTCTCTTCTGACAAGAGAGCGGGGGGTAGTGAGTTTATTGAGTGCTTCAATCGCTTTTTCGGCTTTTGATTCCTGAATGATGCCTATGGTGGCGTTCAGGATGACAACAGCCAGGATGATGACAGAGTCGGCATATTCACCCACGATGAGTGTCACTACCGCTGCACCGAGAAGCACATAGATGAGTGCATCATTTAACTGTGCAAAGAATAATTGGATCAGGGTTTTCTTTTTTGCTTCCTGGAGTTTGTTCTCTCCATATTTTTCAAGCCTCTGGCTGACTTCAGCCTCGGATAGTCCTGTGGACACATTGACGTCCAGTTCCTTAAGAACCTCGCTCTGTGATTTGTTAAACCACATAATTAACACCTCTTTTACTTTTATTCTATTGTCTGTTCTTAACAGCATGGTCCTTCTGACTTAAGGACTACTAAAAAATTATACCTTATAAATGTTCACAACTCGTGAAGTTATTCTAAAGTATCCATGAAAGTACGAAATGAAGCATCAGACGGCATTCTCAGATCGCCCCGCGGAGAGAGAGAAATGCTTCCGACTTTTGGTCCATCCGGCATAGCTGAACGCTTGAACTGCTGAGTGAAGAACCTTCGGACGAACACCTTCAGCCACTTCTTTATGGTTTCGGTGTCATAACGTCCTTTAAAGGCAATCTCTGTCATGAAGAGAATCTTATTGAAACTCGCACCGTACTTCACATAGTGATAGAGGAAAAAGTCATGGAGCTCATAGGGTCCGACAATATCTTCAGTCATCTGAAGCAGCTCATCATCAATTCCCTTAGGGAGCAGTTCTGGACTTACAGGCGTTTCAACGACATCCTTCAGCACTTCAGAAAGTCTGCCTGTAAACTCTTCCTCATAGAAATATCTGACCAGATATCTGACCAGCGTCTTCGGTATGGAGGCATTGACACCGTACATGGACATCTGATCTCCGTTGTAGGTGCACCATCCAAGGGCGAGCTCTGACAGGTCGCCAGTACCGATTACGATACCGCCTTCCTTGTTGGCGATATCCATAAGGATCTGAGTTCTTTCTCTTGCCTGAGCATTTTCGTAGGTGGCATCATGGACATCGGCATCATGACCGATATCCTTGAAATGCAGGAGAGTGGCATCGACAATACTGATTTCTCGAAGGTCTGTACCCAGCTCTCTGCAAAGAGCCATGGCATTCTGATAAGTTCTGTCCGTTGTTCCGAATCCGGGCATGGTTACCGTGACGATCTGGTCAAGAGGTATCCCGAGAATCTTATATGCCTTGACAATGACGAGAAGTGCAAGAGTGGAATCCAGTCCACCTGAAATCCCGATAACCGTCTTTTTCATATTGAGATGAGTCAACCTCTTCACCAGTCCAAAGCTCTGGATCTTCAGGATTTCCCTTGCTCTTTTGTTTCTCTCTAGAGGATTTCCCGGTACAAAGGGATGAGGGTTGATGGTACGGTTAAACCCTGCAATCTCATAGCTCTGATGTCTGAAGGAAACTTTATCTGCACGATAGGCTTCATTTACGACCTCATTTCTGAATGTGGTGTTTCGCATTCTTTCACCGCGGATTCTGGAAACATCCACAAATGCGGTGATGATATCAGATTCCATGCTGAAGCGCTCATTTTCTTCAAGAATATTCCCGTACTCACATACGATGAGATGTCCGCTGAACACAACATCTGTTGAAGATTCATTAGGCCCCGCTGAAGAATAGACATATGCACCTATATTTTTCGCGCTTGCGATTCTCACGAGGTCTCGTCGGTAATCGTTCTTTCCGACCAGTTCATTGGAGGCTGAAAGATTGAAGATGATTTCTGCACCCTGCAGGGAAAGACTGGAAGAAGGTGAAATTGCTGCAAAAAGATCTTCGCAGATTTCCACTCCGAAGGTGTACTTCTCTCCTGAAAAAACCAGGTTGCCGAAAGGAATATCCTTAACATCTCCGATGTCGACAAAGCGTCCATGGGCAGCATTGTATGCAGTAAACCATCTGCTTTCATAGAATTCATTGTAGCTGGGCAGATTCTGTTTAGGCACTATACCCAGAATTTTACCGTTGAATAGGACGGCAGCGCTGTTATATAGTCTTCCACGATGCTGAAGAGGAAAACCTACGATGACAACCATATCCAGATCCTTTGTCTCTTCGGTGATATCAAGAAGCGAAAGCTCTGTCTGGTGAAGCAGATCCTCTGAAAAGAAAATATCCGCTGCTGTGTATCCAGTCAGAGAAAGCTCGGGAAACACAGCCACTTTGACCTGTTCTTCTGCAAGTTCTCTGATCAGTTTCAGGATTTCAAGCCTGTTATATTCCACATCGGCCACCCTGATCTTAGGTGACACTGAGGATATTTTGATATAATCCATATTTTTATACCTCTCCATATCATTAGATTATCCTGCAAAGTGCAAGGATATATTAAAGACATTATACCACCAAGGGCACGAGCTTTAAACAGGACCGATGTTTTACTCCAGTTTATCTTGAAGACTGTCCTATTAACGAAAATACAAGAAATCCGGCATTTGCATTTTATCCGTAATGAAAGCCAGAGTCTTAGAGCAAGAATTATTCCAAAATCCGAACGTTCGCCCTAACGTTCTTATCTGTACGAATTATAAATATAAATTACAGGTTTTTTATTGACTTATATACCTACGATGTTATGATTTGATTATAAAACGTTCGGGAGGATAAAATGTTAAAAGTAAAGAATATTTTTGTGGAAAAGAGAAATGGATTCAGAAATGAAACCTTAGCACTGGATAAGGATATTGAGGAAATGCTGAAAATCAGGGTTGAATCAAGAATCGTCCATCTCTATCTTCTAAAGGGGTTGAGCGATGAGGAGATCAGTAAAGTGGAGTATACAGTCTTCGGAGATCCTTCATCAGACCTTATCTTCCATGACAGAGATTTCCTGAAAGATACGTCCGGGTTTATCCTTGAACTGCTGCCTGGACAATATGATCAGAGGGCTCAGGCCGCAGAGGACTGCATAAAACTCGTACTCGACCGCTATGATATCGAAGTCCGTTACAAAACAGTCTATCTCTTCCCACAGGTCACTCCTGAAAACCTTCAAAGAATACAGGACTATCTCTTGAACCCTGTGGAAATGAGGGCAGGCAGTCTGGATGACGGGTTTGAATCATTTCCGCTAAAAGACATGACTGTTGAAATCCTTCATGGTTTCCGAAGCTTTGATGACTATGCTCTTATCACTTTTCTGAAAGAACGTTCCTTAGCCATGAATCTTGAAGATCTGAAGCTGATCAGATCGTTTTTCATCCGTGAAAACAGAGATCCCAGCATCACCGAAGTCAGGGTCCTTGACACGTACTGGTCGGATCACTGCCGGCATACCACATTCCTCACTCATCTTAGTGATATCCGAATAGAGGATGAGGACACAGAGGTTCTTAAGGCATACAGATCCTATCTTGACATAAGAAAGGAACTCGGCAGAGAAAACAGGCCGGTAACACTTATGGATCTTGCGACCATCGGAACGAAGTATCTTAAAAGCACAGGACATGTCCAGGATATTGATGAGTCCGAAGAAATCAACGCCTGCAGCATCGAAAGACGGATCAGAACCAGCGAGGGGGAGAAGGATGTTCTGCTCATGTTCAAAAACGAGACCCATAACCATCCTACGGAAATCGAACCCTACGGCGGTGCAGCGACATGCCTTGGCGGTGCCATTAGAGATCCTCTCAGCGGAAGAGCATATGTCTATCAGGGAATGAGAATTACAGGTGCAGGCGATCCCAGAAAAAGTCTAGAAGAAACCCTGGCAGGTAAACTGCCTCAGCGTGCCATCACAAAGGGCGCTGCAAAAGGCTTTTCCTCCTATGGCAATCAGATCGGTCTGAATACCGGTTTCGTTGAAGAAATCTATCATCCCGGGTATGAAGCAAAAAGAATGGAAACCGGTGCTGTGATTGCATCAGCCCTTAAGGAAAATGTGAGAAGAGAGGTTCCCGAAAAGGATGATATGATCATTCTTCTTGGCGGAAGAACAGGAAGAGATGGAATCGGTGGCGCAACAGGTTCTTCAAAAGGCCACAGCATTTCCTCCATCAAAGATTCAGGAGCTGAAGTTCAGAAAGGAAACGCTGTAGAAGAGCGAAAACTCCAGAGGTTCTTCAGAAACGAAAAAGTTTCGAAGCTGATCAGAAGATGTAATGATTTCGGAGCCGGAGGTGTGTCAGTAGCCATAGGAGAGCTTGCGGAATCCATAGATATCTATCTGGATCTTGTGCCCAAAAAGTACATGGGACTTGATCCCACTGAAATCGCCATATCCGAATCTCAGGAAAGAATGGCTGTAGTCATCGACAGAAATGATCTTCATGCTTTTATCGCCTATGCAGAAGAAGAAAACCTTGAGGCAACTATGGTGGCGAAAGTGACCGATACCGGAAAACTGAGGATGTTCTATGAAGACCAGCTTGTCGTGGATCTTTCCAGAGCGTTCATTGATACTAACGGAGCAGCGTCAGAAATGCCCGCATCGGTGGAGCCTGTCATGAGCAAACAAAGACTGCCTCAGAAAGAAATCACTTTGAGCAGCATAAAAGAAGAAGTACAGAAGCTCCAGAACGCATCGCAGAAGGGCCTTCTTGAAAATTTTGATTCAACCATTGGCAGAAGCAGTCTGATTCTTCCGTTTGGCGGAAAATATCAGGATACGAAAAGTCAGGGAATGGTGTCTCTTGTACCACTGAAAAATCTGGAAACATACGATGCGTCGGTCATGACTTACGGATTTGATCCGTACATCGTGGAGGAAAACCCTTTCCGCGGCGCTAATGATGCTGTAGTGGAAAGTCTAGCAAAGCTCGTTTCTCTGGGTGCTGATCCGAAAGGTGCACGACTGAGCTTCCAGGAGTATTTCCGAAAGCTTGGAGAAGACAGCAGAAACTGGGGACGTCCTTTATCTGCACTGCTGGGTGCCCTGAAAGCCCAGCTAGATTACAAGGTTCCTGCTATCGGCGGAAAAGACTCCATGTCAGGAAGCTTCAATGATCTTCATGTACCCAACACACTGATTTCTTTTGCTGTAACCACTATGAAGAAAGAAGATGTGATCAGCAATGTGCTGAAAGGAAATGAAAGCATACTGATCACTCTGATCACGCCAAGAGAAAACGGACTCTATGTTCCTGAAATCTTCATGAAGAATGCAGAATTCATCCTGATGCTGAGAGACCAAAAATTAATCTCTGCCTGTGACACCTTAAAGAAAGGGCTCTTTTCAACCATCTTCAATATGGCGGCAGGAAACAGAATCGGTTTCTCCCTGGAAGAACTCACTGAGACCATGAACAGGAAAGATCCCGGAAGTTTTGTTTTCGAAATTCCTAAAGAACATCTTGAAAGCGTGATGAAACTAGGACATCATCTTTACCTGAAAATTGCAGGGGAAACCACAGATGATGGCCTTGTCACCCTAAAACATGAAGCGATATCCCTTGAGGAACTTCTTGCTCTTCATAAAAAACCGTTATCCGGTGTATTCAATGAATACAGACAGAAGGGAGAGCTTGTCGACACAAAGATCATATCTCATAGAGGACAGCCATTTGAAGGCTATATTGAACATCCGAAGGTTCTGATCCCTGTATTTTTCGGTACCAACTGTGAATATGATCTTGAATATGCCTTCAGAAAAGAAGGTGCCGACGTCAACACATTCATTTTCCAGAATGAAGATAAGAAAATCAGAAAATCTCTGGAAAGCCTCAGTAAAAGGATAAGAGAAACAGATATCCTTATGCTTTCAGGAGGATTCAGTGCAGCAGATGAACCGGAAGGTTCAGGCAAATACATTGCCAATGTCCTGCGAAATTCCATGGTAAAGGACGCTGTCCATGATCTTCTTGATCGGGGTGGTCTTATCCTTGGTATCTGCAACGGCTTCCAGGGCCTCGTGAAGTCCGGACTGCTTCCCTACGGAAGAATCATAGATCCCCACGAATCTATGCCGACACTGACTTACAATACTTCAGGAAAACACATGTCGAGGATGGCCAGGACAAAGGTGGTTTCTCTTAATACACCTTGGATGCGGGGCGCTTCACTTAATGATATTCATGATGTTCCCGTATCCCATGGGGAAGGAAGATTCCTTGCTTCGAAAGAGATGCTGGAAGAGCTCTCCATAACGGGTCAGATCATTACACAGTATGCGGATCCTGATGGAAACATAACCATGGAAGGACCATACAATCCCAACGGATCGATGTTCGCCATCGAAGGGATCTCATCACCCGATGGAAGAATCTTCGGGAAAATGGGACATACAGAAAGGTACCAGAACGGCCTCTATGTTAATTATGAAGGCTGCTATTACAAAGATATGTTCAAGAACGGCGTCAATTATTTCAGAAACAGCAGACAGAATAAAGGAGAGATCAATGAAAGTACTGATTTTATTTGGAAGCCCATCAGACAAAGATACCATGAAAAAGGCTAAAGTTCTTCTTGATGAGTTCGAGGTTTATAGCGAATCTTATGCCATATCCGCTCACCGCTCACCGGAACTTCTGGAGGAAATCTTACGACAGAAAGAAGAAGACGGTTTTGAAGTGATCATTGCAGGGGCGGGTCTTGCCGCACATCTTCCCGGCGTCATCGCATCTCAGACACTTCTGCCTGTAATCGGCGTTCCGCTTAAAGGAGCACTGGAAGGACTGGATGCACTCTTATCCATCGTCCAGATGCCCAGGCAGATTCCCGTAGCAACCGTAGGCATCGGCAATTCATTCAACGCCGCAATGCTGGCAGTGGAGATTCTCTCCATAAAATATACGGTTCTTAAAGAGAAGCTGAAAAAGTATCGTGAAGACATGAAAGAAAACCTGAGAAAAGAAAATAGTACGGAGGTAATTTACTGATGAAAATGCTGTATGAAGGAAAAGCCAAGAGAATATTCGAAAGCGAAAATGAAAATGAGGTAGTGGTCTACTATAAAGATGATGCGACAGCTTTCAATGGCGAGAAAAAGGGAACCATTGAGGACAAAGGCATCATGAACAACGAAATCACATCGATCCTGTTTCCCTATCTTGAAGAAAACGGAATCCGTACACATTTTATCCGTACACTGTCCGAAAGAGAACAGCTGGTGAAAAAGGTGACCATCATTCCGCTTGAAGTCATCGTGAGAAACGTCGCTGCAGGTTCATTTTCCAAAAGGCTTGGCGTACCCGAGGGTCAGGCGCTTCAGACGACCATATTCGAAATCTGTTACAAAAATGATGAGTACGGTGATCCGCTCATTAATGATACCCACGCGGTTGCTCTTGGCCTGTCAAGCTTTGACGAACTTAAAACGATCTATTCAGAGACCGCAAGAATCAATGAGCTTCTCATTTCCTTCTTCGGTAAACTGGGTCTTAGACTGGTGGACTTCAAACTTGAATTCGGTAAGGACAGTGACGGCAATATCCTTCTTGCTGATGAGATCAGTCCGGATACCTGCAGACTATGGGATGAAAAAACAGGAGAGAAAATGGATAAAGACAGATTCAGAAGAAATCTCAGTGATGTCAAAGGTGCTTATACCGAGGTAATCAGCAGAATGAAAAAGGGTGAGTCATGATAGAGATCATCGATAAATTCAAAGAAGAATGCGGGGTTTTCGGAATCTATACGAAAGACAGCCAGGCTTCCTACGACGTCTATGACGGACTCTTTGCACTTCAGCACAGAGGTCAGGAAAGCGCCGGAATCGCCTCCATCAATGATGGTGAGATGCAGGTAAGAAAGAAGATGGGCCTTGTTTCTCAGGCTATAACGCAGACGGATCTAGAAGAACTGGAAGGCAATATTGCTGTAGGACACGTGCGATACTCTACAAAAGGAGATTCTAATGTTCTGAATGCACAGCCTCTGACCGCCAGAAGCAAGTTCGGTTCCATGGCGGTCGCCCACAACGGTACACTCATCAATACCGATGTCATCCGTGGACTTCTTGAAGACAGCGGTGTGATTTTTCAGACCGATACAGATTCTGAAGTGATCGTCAATCTGATTTCGAGAAGCATCCACAAAGGTCTGGAACAGGCTGTCCTTGATGCGATTCAGACGGTAAAGGGAAGCTTCGCGCTGGTCATTGCATTCGGCACTAAACTCATCGGCATAAGAGATGCTTACGGAATAAGGCCGCTGGTTCTTGGAAAAAGAGGAGACGATTTTATCCTTGCTTCTGAAAGCTGCGCCATCGACACCGTCGGCGGAACTCTTGTGCGGGACATCCAGCCTGGAGAAATGGTCATCATAGAAAACGGAGAAGTCATCTCCTATGTCTATTCAGAAAAAACCAAAAGACAGACCTGTTCTTTTGAATACATCTACTTTGCAAGGCCTGATTCCATCATCGACTCCATGAGTGTACATTCACTACGTATCAGGACTGGGGAGATGCTCTACAAAGAGGCTCCTGTTGAAGCTGATGTCATCATAGGCGTTCCGGATTCAGGTCTTGCTGCAGCCATCGGATATTCAAGAGCCTCAGGAATTCCGTTTGATATCGGATTTTCCAAGAACAAATACATCGGAAGAAGTTTCATCACACCATCACAGAAAGCAAGAGAGAAGGCTGTATCACTGAAACTCAATGCACAGAAAGAAGTGGTTGCCGGTAAACGGGTTGTGCTGATCGATGATTCCATCGTTCGAGGAACGACATCGAAATATCTGGTGGACCTTCTATACAGAGCAGGCGCAAAGGAAGTGCACTTCAGAGTCTCATCACCAATGGTCATGTTCCCCTGTTATTTTGGAATCGATACACCTTATAGAGATACCCTCATCGCATCCAAGATGACTAAGGATGAAATCAGCGATTACATCGGAAGCACATCTCTTGAGTACCTTACCTTTGATGGACTGAGCTCGTCACTTGGCGGAACGTCATTCTGCACGGGATGCTTTACGGGAGTATATCCCTTAGGGGCACCAAATGAATTTATGGAGGTGTTCAGATTATGATCGATTACAGATCGGCAGGAGTGGATATCCACGAAGGTTATAAGTCTGTAGAAAAAATCAGAGAATATGCGAAGAAGACACTCAGTCCTCTTGTGCTCAATCATTTAGGTTCTTTTGCGGGCATGATGGAAATACCTGAAGGGTACAGAAAACCTGTTCTGATTTCCGGAACTGACGGCGTTGGTACAAAACTTAAGATCGCTTTCGATACGAAGAAGTACGATACCGTCGGAATCGACTGTGTAGCCATGTGCGTGAACGACATCCTATGCCATGGGGCAAAGCCTTTGTTTTTTCTGGATTATATCGCATGCGGAAAGCTGGATTCAGAAGTCTCCTCTGAACTTGTCAAGGGAGTCGCTGACGGGTGCATTGCAGGAGGCTTATCTCTTATCGGCGGAGAAACAGCTGAAATGCCTGGATTCTATGAAAATGGGGAGTACGATATCGCAGGATTTGCGGTCGGTGTTGCGGAGAAGGACAGAATCGTGACCGGAGATAAGATCAGATCAGGAGATGTTCTCATAGGACTACCTTCATCAGGTTTCCACTCCAACGGCTATTCACTCCTCAGGAAAATCTTTCAGGATTTCGATGAGCCATACGAAAGCATGACCATCGGCGAATATCTTCTGACCCCTACCAGAATCTATACCGATGTCGTACTTGATGCTCTGGATCACTTCGAGATCAGCGGTATGGCCCATATCACCGGAGGAGGATTCATCGAGAATATACCCAGAATGCTTGCCTCAGATAAGCTGAGAATCAATATACTAAAAGACAGTTACAGCCTTCCTGATGTATACAGGTTGCTCATGGAACGTGGAGTAGCAGAAGACACCCTCTACAACACATTCAATACAGGGATCGGTTTTGTTTTCTGTATCGATAAAGGCATCGCTGAGCGCTTTAAGCATCATCTCAAGTCTCGGGGGGAAGATCCTGTGACCCTAGGTTACATTGACGAAGGAGAAGGGCAAATATGTTTAAGATAGCTGTTCTCATATCAGGTACAGGAACAACTCTTCAATCTATCCTAAGAGATTCTGCTGCAGATGATCTTTATGAGGTGGTCCTTGTTATTTCTGACCGTGGCTGCCGGGGTTTAGACTATGCAAAAGAGCACGGAATCCCTTACCTTGTTATGGAAAGAAGTTCTTCCTTGTCGGATGATATCCTCAAAAGCGTCAAAGATCTCGACCTTGTGGTTCTGGCTGGTTTTCTTTCCATCCTCGAGGGCAGAATTCTAAAAGAAATGGAAAATAAGATGATCAATCTGCATCCCTCACTGCTCCCGAAGTTCGGGGGTAAAGGAATGTACGGACTAAGGGTCCATAAGGCAGTATACGACAGCGGAATGCCCATTTCCGGATGTACCGTTCATTATGTCAATGAAATCATAGATGGAGGCGCCTACATTCTTAAGCGCATCATCGGAATAAAAAGTGCAGAAGGACCGGAAGAGGTCATGCATCTTGTATCAGACATCGAAAAAGGCGCTTTGATTGACGCAATCAGGCTGATTGCAAAGGAGGATAATAATGATGAGAGCACTGATCAGTGTTTACGACAAAACAGGGCTTAAGGAGCTCGCCCAGTTCTTCCATGAAGAAGGCATAGAGATGGTGTCAACAGGTGGAACCTACGCCTATCTTGAAGAGAACGGATTTCATCCAAGAAAAGTTGAGGATCTCACCGGGTTTCAGGAAATGCTTGATGGCAGAGTAAAGACACTTCATCCTGCAGTTCATGGTGGGATCCTGTACAGACGTGATCATGAAATGGACATCAGACAGATAACGGAAGCTTCCATTACAGGAATCGACATCGTATGTGTCAATCTGTATCCGTTCTCGGATAAGCTGAAGGAAGATCTTCCATTCAACGACCAGATTGAGTTCATCGATATCGGCGGACCTGCAATGCTTAGGGCTGCAGCCAAAAATTTCGGTTTTGTCTATGCACTGTCCGTTCCAGAAGACTACGAGGATTTCATGCACATATCAAGAAAAGGAACCGATAGCGAGAAGCTGAATTTAAGGAGAAGGCTGGCCGGCAATGTTTTCAATCTTATGGCAGCATACGACAGCTCAGTATCCAACTTTCTCCTTGAAGAGCATGAGAAAAGATATCTCAGTTTGTCCTACCGGAAAAAGAGCGAGCTTAGATACGGGGAAAACCCTCATCAGAACGCTTCTGTTTATGAGTCCCTCGATGAAACAGGTGCATTGAACGAAATTGAGATTCTCTGGGGAAAAGCGCTCTCCTATAACAACTACAAGGATCTGGACATCGCCTGGAAGGTCGTTTCGGAATTCGACGAGCCTTGCTGCTGTGCACTGAAGCACAACACCCCGTGCGGTGTCGCCATCGGTAAAGATGATTTTGAAGCATATTCCAAAGCTTACGACGGAGACAGAATATCCATCTTCGGTGGAATCGTTGCGCTGAACTGCGAGATAGGAAAAAGCACTGCAGAGAAAATGAACGAGATTTTTCTTGAAGTCGTGATGGCACCTGGCTTTACCGATGAAGCACTTGAAATTCTGAAGAAGAAGAAGAACCTGAGAATCATCAGGTGTCAGAAAAAACCGGATGCCCTGAAAGCCTACGTTTCCCTTGATGGTCTGATGCTGGTACAGGATGAAGATAAAGGAACCGTCTCGGATTACAGGGTAGTCACCGTAAAATCACCGGAAGAAATGGAAATGAAAGAGCTGGAGTTCGCCTTTAAAGTGGTGAAGTATGTCAAGTCCAATGCCATCGTGGTCACCAATGACCGCATGACTTTAGGCATCGGAGGAGGACAGGTGAACCGTATCGATGCGGCTTTATCTGCACTTGAGAAAGCAAAGGGTAAAGGATCTGTTCTTGCTTCCGACGCATTCTTTCCTTTCAGTGATGTGGTCAAGGCGTCGGCTGATGCAGGTATCCGTGCAATCATCCAGCCTGGCGGCTCGCTAAGAGATCAGGAGTCCGTTGACCTGTGCAATGAGACAGGCATCTCCATGGTATTTACTTCCGTGAGACATTTTAAACACTAGGAGGAGAAAGATGAAAATACTCATCGTAGGTGAAGGCGCAAGAGAACATGCCATCGCAGCCAAGCTTGCAAAGTCAGATCAGGTTAAAGAAGTGTATGTTTCGCCAGGTAACGGTGGGACACAGAGACTTGAAAAATGCATGAATATCCCTAAAGAAAGTCATTTCTTCTTACGGGATTTCGCGCTTCAGAATCATATCGACTATACCGTAGTCGGACCAGAAGCCGACCTGATGGAAGGTATTGTGGATCTCTTTTTGGAATCCGGACTCAGAATCATCGGACCGCAAAAAGCCTGTGCTATTCTTGAAGGGTCAAAATCCTTTGCGAAAGATTTTATGAAGAAGTATGGAATACGAACAGCTCAATATCAGGTTTTTACAGACAGTCAGAAGGCAAGGTCATATGTCTCTTCCTGCCGGTATCCCATCGTCATCAAAGCCGATGGACTGGCTTCAGGTAAAGGAGTTGAGATTATCCACTCCCTAGGAGATGCTATTAAGACCATTGAAGAATATATGGAAAACGGAAAATTCCACGAGGCATCAAGAAAGATTGTCATAGAGGAATATCTTGAAGGAAAAGAGGCTTCCATCATTACACTATTTGACGGGGAGAGAATCATTCCTTTAAATTCGACCATGGACCACAAGAAAATCGGAGAAGGAGAAACCGGACTTAATACAGGTGGGATGGGCAGCCTGACACCTAATCCATATTACACAGAAGAAATTCAGGCTGACTTCAGAGAGAATATCATGAAAAATACTCTGGAAGGGCTGATTGCCGAGAACATGAGATTTAAAGGAGTCATCTTCTTCGGACTCATGCTGACAGACAAAGGTTCTTATCTTTTAGAATACAACCTGAGATTCGGCGATCCGGAAACCCAGAGTCTTCTGGAAACACTGAGCTGTGATCTGAACACGATATTCATGAAAACTCTCGACGGGTGCCTTATAGAAGAAGATGTGATCTGCTCCAATGAGAGCGCTCTCTGTGTCGTCCTGTCTTCAAAGTGCTATCCCTTATCCTCACAGGAAGATATCGTCATTACCGATTTTTTCGACCAGAATCCTGACGCAATAGAGATCTTTTCCTATTCGAGCAGACTTGAGGGAAATGACATTCTGTCCCGTTCTGGACGTGTGCTGTCGGTTGTTTCCAGAGGAACAGAAGAGGAGATTCAGAATAATGTCTACGGATACCTTCAGAAAGTTGGCAATGAAAACCTTTATTATCGTAGTGATATTGGCAGAATATAATATTTTAAACCTTTACATAAATCATACTCATAAACTGTTCCCTTAGCTGATTGACAACATTATTTAACGTGGTACTATAAAAACAACCGAATATTAATATTTTCTTATCTAGAGAGGTGGAGGGAAAGGCCCTGTGAAACCCGGCAACCAATACGCAAGTATATGGTGCCAATTCCTGCAGCATGAGCATGCTGAAAGATGAGAATAAACTTTTGGATTTCATTCGTCTAAGTTTATTCTTAGGCGATTTTATTTTGTCTTTTTTGAGGTACCATCAAAAAAGCACGTGAGGTGAATTGAGTGATCGAAATTATAAATCTGGTGAAACAGTACAGGGATCTGTCCGTAATCAAGGATGTTTCTTTCAGTATCGAAAAAGGTGAGATCTTTGGGATCGTTGGAAGAAGCGGAGTGGGGAAGTCGACTCTCCTAAGATGCATAAATGCACTTGAACCGGTCAATTCCGGAGATATCCTTATTGACGGGGTCAGTATAAGATCCCTTGACGAGGACGGCGTTCGTCAGCTGAGAAAAAAAGTGAGCATGATTTTTCAGAACTTCAACCTTCTCAATCAGAAATCAGCACTGGAAAATGTGACTCTCCCTATGGAAATCTGGGGATATGACAAAAAAATACTGAAAGCAAGAGCGAAAGAGCTTCTCGATCTAGTGGGTTTGAAAGATAAATACAACAGCAAACCCAGATCTCTGTCAGGGGGAGAAAAGCAGAGGGTAGCTATAGCAAGAGCACTTGCTCTTGATCCTGAGATACTCCTGTGCGATGAGGCAACTTCCGCACTGGATCCCAATACAACTAAAGAGATACTTGCACTGTTAAAGAAAATCAACAGAGAACTTGGCCTCACGTTAGTCGTCGTCACACACCAGATGGAAGTCGTCAAAGACATCTGTCAGAAAGTTGCAGTGATGGAAGGCGGAAAAGTTGCAGCACTAGGCAAGGTGGAGGATCTGTTTCTCAATCCCGCAAAAAGCCTGAAAAAACTCATTGGAGAAGATGAACTGGAGATCCTGCCGAAAGGAACGAATATCAGGATTTTCTTTACGAAAGAATTCAGCAATCAGACCGTCATCACAAATATGAGCAAGGATCTCTCAGTAGATTTTTCCATAGTATGGGGGAAACTTGAAAATTTCAGCGGAAATGTTCTTGGCAGTCTTGTCATCAATGTCAGGCCAGAGGATAAAGATAAGATCGAACAGTATCTTATCGGTAGAGGTCTTAATGTGGAGGTGATTAGTCATGAATATTGATGGATACATCAAAGCCCTACTCGAATCCCTGCTTATGATCAGTGTTTCAGGCGTACTTTCTATAATATTCGGTTTCTTCGTAGCCATCGTGCTGGTCTATACAAAGGAAAAGGGACTCAAACCTAAACCTTCCTTATATAATTCACTTGATTTTATCATCAACGTTTTCAGAAGTTTCCCATTCATCATACTGATGTTCCTTCTGTTTCCATTATCAAGATTTATTGTGGGCACCTCCATCGGGACGACTGCAGCCATTGTTCCTCTGACCATAGCTGCAACGCCATTTGCTGCCAGAATCATTGAAGGATCCCTTGACACTGTGGACCCGGGAATCATAGAAGCTGCCAAATCATTCGGTGCAAAAAACAGCCAGATCATATTCAAGGTCATGCTGGTGGAAGCTCTGCCGAATCTGGTACAGGGAATAACGAACATCTTCATCAATATCGTCGGCTATTCCGCCATGGCAGGAATCATAGGAGGCGGTGGTCTCGGAGCGGTAGCCATCAACTACGGTTACTACAGATGGGAAGATACCATTATGTTCATTATCGTCATCATGATCTTTCTGGTTGTACAGGGTATACAGTCCATCGGCAATCAGATTTACAAGATTCTTCTGCGTTAAGCCCTGCTCTGCAGAAGTAAAGTAAAGTGATATGGTTATTCTTTTAACAAATTGCACTAAATATATTCTGAATAGAATCTGGAAATCAGTACAGAAACAGAAAACAGTTAATAAACAAATAATAACAAACGAGAGGATGATTTATATGAAAAAAATTACAGCACTGATAACATCACTGGTACTATCACTAGGCGTTCTTGCAGGATGCGGAAGTTCTGACGGGACTACCGAAAAACTTACAGTCGGAGCCTCTGCAGTTCCTCATGCTGAAATACTGGAAAATGTGAGAGAAGACCTCAAGGAACTTGGCTATGATCTGGAAGTGACCATTTTTAATGATTATGTTCTACCAAACAAAGCCTTGTCCGAAGGTCAGCTGGATGCCAATTTCTTCCAGCATATTCCTTATCTCGAAGAAATGAACGCAAATGAGAATCTTGGTTTGACATGGACGGTAAAGGTTCATATAGAGCCTATGGGTCTCTATTCTGATAAGATCACTTCTCTTGAAGAACTGGCAGATGGGGCTTCCATCGCCATTCCAAATGATGCAACAAACGGATCCAGAGCACTGAAACTTCTGGCTTCAAACGGTCTCATCAAACTCAAGGATACAGAAGTGG
Source organism: Proteiniclasticum sp. (assembly GCF_032054185.1). Lineage (NCBI taxonomy): Bacteria > Bacillati > Bacillota > Clostridia > Eubacteriales > Clostridiaceae > Proteiniclasticum > Proteiniclasticum sp. The sequence goes on along the minus strand of NZ_DAMBTF010000014.1, from coordinate 65,185 downwards.
CTTCAGTTCTCGATATCACCGAAAACTCAAAAAATCTTGAATTCACTGAACTTGATGCACCTGCACTGCCAAGAACATTAGTAGATGTAGATGCAGCTGTAATCAATACCAACTATGCTATCGAAGCAGATCTTAGCCCGCTCGATGATGCCATCATCATCGAATCAAGCGAATCACCTTATGCAAATATCATCGCAGTGAAAGAAGCGGACAAAGATTCCGAAAAGACCAAAGCGCTGAATGATGTTCTGAACAGCGAGAAGACCAGAACTTTTATTGAAGAAAAATATGAAGGTTCCATCTTCCCTGCATTTTAAACTGTACTAATATAGAGCAAAAGTTTTTACGCTCATCTGAAAGATACCTAAACTCCAAGACCGTTGGATTCCAACGGTTTTTTCATTATTTACACTTGTTAAGATATTGTCATATATTGTTAATGAACGTTTACAATGTTATACTAGGTTGTGTATTTGTTATATTTTAGATTAAAAATAGGGGGATTTATATGAAGCTGTTTTCAATTTCAAAAGCAGTGCATGTGCCCAAGTTCAAACCAGCGGATCATTTCAGCAATATTATAGAAGTAGATGCTCCGAAGAACATGGTATATTCACTATCTCAGCAACATAACATGAAATGTACACCTGCTGTAAAAAGAGGTGACAGAGTTCTGGTCAATCAGGTAATCGGTATCGGTGAAAACAACAGTGTTGTTCCAGTATACTCAAGCGTTTCTGGTACAGTTAAACAGTTGACGACTAAAGTCGATCTGATGGGCAATAAAGTTGAAGTCATTCTGGTGGAAAATGATGGTCTGTATGAAAAAGAAACCAGAGATGCCTTTGACTATGCTTCACTCAGTTTCAGCGATCTGAAGGATCGTATCAAAGATCTTGGGCTCATCGAGACTCAGAATCTATCCAACCGCAAGAGAGGGATGCAGCTTTCATTCAAGGAGAATGTCAGGAATATCCTCATCAATGCTCAAGAAAGCGGACTGTACGGTCAGGTGGATTCTTACCTGTACGAAAATGAAAAAGAAGATTTTCTAAGAGGGATTGAACTGCTTAAGGCATTATATCCTGCGGCAGATATCACTGTGCTGTCCACATCTGATGCGGATTCAGTGATCGGTTTCACGGAAATGCTGAAATCAACAGGAGTCAAGCTTATTTCAAAGATACCTACACAGTTTTATCATGACATGAATCTTGCGTCCCGTGATGTCTATGCTGATTTCGCCATGAAGGATACTATGGTTATCGATGCTTTCCTTCTGCCTGCAGTAGCTAGAGGCGTTCTCGACAACAGACTGACTCATTATCAGCTTCTTCTTATCAATGGCGGCGCTGTGGAAACTCCAGGAATCTATAAAGTGCTGTCCGGTACCACATTAGATCTGGTTATGGAAAAAGCCGGAGTCAAAAATCCGTTCAGAATCGTAGCAGGCAATATCCTGTCCGGTGATGCGGTATTTGCTGTAGATGCACCAATCAATAGAGGAATCAGAGAAATTCTGTTCCTGAATGAGAATGAAGTGTCTAAAGAAGAAGAAATGAACTGCATCAAATGCGGTCGCTGCGCGGATGTATGTCCAGTAGGTCTTAGACCATATGAGCTGTATTCATTCGTGACAAACAGAGAATTCGACGAGTTCTTCAAGAACCGTGGCGGAATGTGTGTAGAATGTGGAAGATGTTCTTATGTCTGCCCATCCAAACTGCATCTGCTCCAGTCATTCAAAACAGCCAAAAAGGTTAAAAGATAGGGGGTAATGATATGGAAAACAGAAAAATAACCGTTGCTTCCTCTCCGCATATTAAGTCAAACCTGAGAGTGAACAAAATCATGCTCGATGTGCTCATCGCGCTGATTCCTGTTGCAGCAGCGGGAATATATTTCAATGGAATGAAAGGTCTATTTCTCATTCTCACAACAATTATCGGTGCGATGGTATCAGAAGTTGTCTTCAAGAGACTTCTGCACAAAAAGCATTCATTAAACGATCTTTCCGCCGCAGTTACAGGAATGATTCTTGGCCTGATTCTGCCGGTAACAACACCACTTTGGGTAGCCGCTTTATCCTCAGTATTTGCAATCATACTTGTTAAAGAAATTTTCGGCGGACTGGGACAGAACTTCATGAATCCAGCAGTAGCAGCTAAAATCTTTGCAGTTGTTTCTTATGGAAATCTTGTGGTCAACAGCGGTTTCGGAAGTGCCACCTTTATGGATCGATTATTAGGCAGTGCAGGCGGTAACCTCGGTGAAGCTTCAATTGTCGCAATTATTGTCGGTGGTATATACCTGGCAGTCAAGGGTGTCATCAGAGTAAGAGTACCGTTTACGATCATCGTCGTTTCACTTGTCTTTTCACAGATTGTACTTGGGGATATTACCATCCTTGGTGGAAACAGCAGTATTTACCTCATCGCATTCTTCCTCGCCAATGATTATGCAAGCTCAGCCATTACAAACGGCGGTAAATGGGTTTATGCTCTTCTTGTCGGAATAGCAGCATCGGTATTTATCGGTGTAGGAAAGAATATTGAAGGTGCTTACTATGCAATACTCCTTGGTAATGTATTTGCACCATTTATCGATACCTTTTTCAAAGGTAAAGTAGATATGAAAAAGGAGGCAACCGCATAATGAAAAACAAGAATATCCTGCGTGAGCTCCTGACTCTTGGTGGAACACTTACTTTAATCTGTGTAATTGTTGCAGGTATTGTTGCCGTTGTCTTCAATACCACAAAAGAACAGATTGCAATGAACAATGCAGTCAATGCAGAAGATCTAGCTCTTGTTATGCCTGAAAGTGATGCAATCGAAGATGTCACAGATCAGTATGATGAGCATGAAATCATCAGAGAAGTGTATAAAGCTACAAGTGGAACCGAAACCGTCGGTTATGTCTACAAAATGATAACAAACGGTTATAAACCCGAACTTGGTGTACTTGTCGGTATAGACAATGAAGGAAACACCATTGCAGCAAAAATCACTCAGTCATCAGAAACGCCAGGTCTTGGTGCTCTGGTTGCTGAAGACGCATTCATCACTCAGTTTACAGGTAAAGAAACCGCATCCAGTTTCCAGGTTGTCAAAACGACTCCTGCAGGAGCTAGTGAAATCCAGGCAGTATCTGGTGCGACCATTTCTTCCACTGCTGTGACCAGCGCAATCAATGATGCGGTCAAGTTCCATAAGGAGAATATCCTTGGGGAGGAAGTTGTAGAAGTTCCTGTCGTTGAACCGACATTTGAAAATATGAAGATGACAGGCGATGAAATGGCAGAAATCTCCGGAGAGCTAAAGACACTTGAGGTCAAGACTGCTGGAGAAGTGACCGGTTATATCGTTTATGGTTCAGGCACAGGATACTACGAAGACAAGCCGATAAAGGTAGCTGTCGGATTTGACAATGCAACAGAAACCATTACAAATATCCTGATCATCGAACAGAATGAAACACCAGGTATCGGTGATGCGATCCTTCAGGAAGGATTGACAGAACTGTTCCAGGGTGCTGCAGCTGAAGAGCAGGCTACTCAAGTATATTCAGGAGCCTCAGAAAGCTCAAAGGGTGTATATAAAGCAGTCAATCAGGCTATACTTTATTATCATGATGTACTTATGAAAGAACCGACTATTGAAAATATGCGCCTGACAGGCGATGAAATGGCTGAAATATCAGGTGAATACAGAACATTTGAAGTGAAGACAGCCGGAGAAGTGACAGGATATATCGTCTACGCTTCAAACCCTGGTTACTATGAAGACAAGCCGATCGAAGTGGCTGTTTCATTTGATGTCGCTTCAAAGCAGGTCAAGAATATCATGGTCGTGAAGCAGAATGAAACTCAGGGAATTGGCACTAAAATTTCCGAAGAAGCTTTTACCCAGCTTTTCCAGGACAAACCTTCTGAAGAAATGAGTGTACAGATATATTCAGGCGCTTCAGAAAGTTCAAAGGGTGTATATAAAGCTGTAAATAAAGCGATCCTCTATTTCAATGATGTACTGATGCAGGGAGGGAACTAAAGATGAAGACATTACTCGAAAGACTTAAAAATGGACTTTTCAGCGAGAATCCGATTTTCGTGCAGGTTCTGGCCATGTGTCCGACACTGGCTGTTTCAACCAGTCTTGTCAACGCACTGGGTATGGGACTCTCCACTACTGCTGTTCTGATCTGCTCTAACGCAATCATAGCGGCAATCAGAAAGTTTATACCAAACAAAATCAGAATACCTGCTTATATCGTCATCATTGCCGGATTCGTTTCCGCAGTGGATATGTTCCTGGCGGCATATGCGCCTGATCTTTACAAGTCACTTGGACTGTTCATACCACTGATTGTCGTTAACTGCGTCATCCTTGGAAGAGCAGAAGCCTACGCAAGCAAAAATGCTGTACTCGCATCTATCTATGATGCCATAGGCATGGGTCTTGGCTTTACTCTAGCTCTTGCAGTCCTCTCGTTTTTCAGAGAACTTCTTGGTGCAGGAACACTTTTCGGTATGAGAATCATGCCTGAAGCCTATCAGCCTGCCAACATCATGATTCTTGCTCCAGGAGCATTCCTTACTCTTGGTATGATCATGGCTTACCTAAACAGCAGAAACCTTAAAAAGGGCAAAGCGCTTCTTCAGATTCATGACTGTGAAAGCTGTGGAATGGGATGCGATATTCCTAAAAAAGAAAAAATGGATGTCAAACTAGATGTCAATATGCTACAGAAAGGAGGAGCTAACTAATGGATTTACTCCTGATTTTTATCAATGCGATGTTAGTGAACAACTTTGTTCTTTCCAGATTCCTGGGAATCTGTTCTTTCTTAGGGGTATCCAAGAAGAGAGATGCTTCCATCGGTATGGGACTTGCAGTACTGTTTGTAATGGTCATTGCTTCCCTCGGAACCTGGTCGGTATATAACTTCCTTCTTGAACCCTACGATCTGGATTATCTGAAAACAGTGGCATTTATCCTTGTTATCGCTGCTCTAGTTCAGTTCGTGGAAATGGTTATCAAGAAACTCAGCCCTGGACTATATGATGCACTGGGTATCTATCTTCCACTCATCACGACGAACTGTGCTGTTCTTGGTGTAACATTCCTTAATGTACAGGATAAGTTATCATTAGGTGGCAGTCTGATTAATGCTATCGGTGCTGCCCTTGGATACTTCCTTGCAATTGTACTGATGGCAAGCATCAGAGAAAAGCTTGATCGTGTTTCAAGTGTTCCAAGAGCTTTCCAGGGATTACCGATTGCACTTGTTACTGCAGGACTTATGGCGATATCATTCCTTGGCTTCCAAGGTCTGATTTAGGAGGGGGAGAAGTAAATGACAGAAATATTAATACCTGTAGCGATATTAGCTGGTATTGGACTACTGCTGGCCCTCTTGCTTGGTTATGCAGCCAATGTCTTTGAAGTCAAGCAGAACCCTAAAGTAGAGGAAATTCTTCTGGTTTTGCCGGGTGTAAACTGCGGTGGATGCGGATTTGCCGGGTGTGAAGCATATGCCAAGGGCGTTGCACTTGATGGTGCATCACCTGTACTTTGTACTGTAGGAGGACCTCCAGTGGCAAACCAGATCGGAGACATCATGGGCGTGAAAGTAAACGCTCAGGAAGTCATGGTCGCTTACGTTAAATGTAACGGAGACTGTGACAAGTCAAAAGACAAATACGAGTATCACGGCATTATGGACTGCGTCAGTGCATCAGCACTTCCTGGAGGAGGCGCTAAATCCTGCTCATACGGATGTCTTGGACTTGGTACATGTGTGAATGTATGTAACTTTGATGCGATTGTCATAAGAGATGGTATTGCCATCATCGACGAAAACAAATGTACCAACTGTGGTGCATGTGTAAAGGCCTGCCCGAAGAACCTTATTGAGTCGGTTCCGATTAACTCAAGAGTAAGAGTGGCCTGTAACTCATACGACAGCGCAAGAGATGCAATGCAGAACTGTGAAGTCGGATGTATTGCCTGCAAGAAGTGCGAAAAGACCTGTCGATTCGACGCCATTCATGTGAACAACAACCTGGCTAAGATCGATTACGACAAATGTACACAGTGTAATGAATGTGTTGAAGTCTGTCCTAAGGTGACCATCGAAAACATACTGATGATCAACAAAGCGAAAAAACCAGCCAACAAAACTGCATAAACAGTTATTCATGAGATGCCTTTTCTGAAGGCATCTCATTTTTTGTCTCTTTATCCGCACCATAAAGAGAACCTCTGAGCATTACACTCAGAGGTTCCATATGGAGTAAGAGGGAAACGATTTGATAGAAAGTCTAGTCTCTTTTCACAACTACGGATGTACCCATACCGCCGCCTATACAAAGAGTAGCCAGTCCGTATGTTGATTTGCGTCTCTTCATTTCATGAAGAAGTGTTACAAGGATTCTGGCACCTGAAGCACCCACCGGATGTCCGATGGCGATTGCACCTCCATTGACATTGACCTTCTCTGCATCCCATTTCAGTTCTTTTCCTACAGCCAGAGCCTGTGCGGCAAAAGCTTCATTAGCTTCGATGAGATCCATATCCTCAATTGTCAGATTCGCTTTCTGCAGAGCATTTTTTGTGGAGGGAACAGGTCCAACACCCATGATGCTTGGATCAACACCACCGTTTCCATAGGACACAATGGTTGCTAATGGAACCAGCCCAAGTGTATCTGCCTTTTCTCTACTCATGACAACCAGTGCCGCAGCACCGTCATTTATACCAGAAGCATTGCCAGCTGTAACGCTGCCATCTTTCTTGAAAGCAGGTCTCAGCTTAGCAAGGGACTCCGGAGTTACACTTTTCTTCGGATATTCATCAGTATCCACGATAATCGGTTCACCTTTTCGCTGAGGAATGGATACAGGAGCGATCTCATCTTTGAACTTGCCTTCTGCCATTGCTTTTTCAGCTTTATTCTGACTAGCTGCAGCAAATGCATCCTGTTCTTCTCTTGTAATTCCATATTTTTCAGCGACATTTTCAGCGGTGACACCCATATGATAATTGTTGAAAGCATCTGTCAGAGCATCGTGAATCATCGTGTCGACCATGGTATCATTACCCATTCTTGAACCGTACCTTGCATTGTTCAAAACATAGGGTGCTCTGCTCATATTTTCTGTTCCGCCGACCACCACGACATCATTATCACCTGCAAGAATTGTCTGAGCTGCGAGGGAGACCGTTCTTAGTCCTGACCCGCAAAGCATGTTTATGGTTGTAGCAGGCACAGAATGAGGCAGACCTGCATTTACAGAAACCTGTCTGGCAACACCTTGTCCAAGTCCTGCCTGGAGAATACATCCGAAATAGAAATCATCGACATCTTCGGGCTTTATTCCCGCCTGTCTGATTGCTTCTTTGACTGCTACTACACCCAAATCTACAGCGGAGACATCTTTGAATACTCCACCGAAACTTCCAACAGGGGTTCTCACAGCACTGACGATTACAACTTCTTTCATTTATTGACCTCCCTAAATTAACTTCGGGCAGACTTAAGTACATCAGACAAAATCCATGATTCCATGGACTCTCCCGGAGCACTCAAGTCAGCTCTAGATTATGATATCATGAATGACTTGTCATTTGTAATCTATTTCATATTCGAAATCGTTACTGTTTATGGGGTTATATCATGAAAAATATCGAAAACCGTTGAAACATGAGGGTTGCATCATGTTAGGGGCAGTCAGGGCACATTATTCGTCTGTTCTAAATTTACAATTTGTTAACATCTTTTACAGAAACACACTCATCATCCTTTTTCGGGCTGAAGATCATCTATATAAAATTAGTCTTTATCTGTCAGGATCGTTAAAAAGTATTTATTTATAAAGTAGTATTTAATACTATATTATGCTTTATTTTATAACTCTTCTATGATATAATATGAATAAAGGAGGAGATCGATATGAACTGGTTCTGGTTACTACTCATCATCGCTGTAGTCATCATCGATATCATGACCAGCAATATACTTTTTTCATGGCTGGGTCTGGGTTTTCTGGCAGCATGGCTGTCCAGTTTCTATCTGGATCTGAGTTATCAGATACTGATTGCATTTCTCATCGGATTTGCATCAATACTGGCAGGAAACAGGATCACGAAAAGGTATATCCGAAAGAATATTCACAACGACCCCATTCTGGTGGACAAGATCGTTGGAAAATCTTTCATTGCTGATCACATCATCGAGCTTGAATCGCAGCATAAGATCAACGGTATCTACTGGATTGTCAGAAACGAGGGTTCAAGGATTCTCGAAGGTGAGACATTCAGTGTACTGGAGATCAGACAAAACAAACTGATTATACGCAAGGAGGAACATTAACATGCCATGGATCATAATATTTTCAGTACTCGCAGTCATCGTTGTAGCCATACTTCTTTCATCAATTAAAGTGGTGAATACAGGTCAGGTCTATGTTCTGGAAAGATTCGGACAGTACTACAAGACTCTTGAGCCCGGCTGGCACGTCATACTGCCGTTTGTTGATTATGTCAGGACAAAAATATCCATGAAACAGCAGATTCTGGATATCCAGCCTCAAACAGTCATCACTAAGGACAACGTCAATATCAGCGTGGACAATGTAATTTTCTATCAGGTTCTGACGCCTAAAGATGCAGTCTACAATATCGAAAATTACGTATCCGGTATCATGTACTCCGCAATCACAAACATGAGAAACATCCTCGGTGACATGACCCTTGATGAGGTGCTCGCAGGAAGAGACAGAATCAACATGAAGCTTCTGAGCATCGTCGATTCAGTTACAGATGCCTATGGAATCAAAATCCTGTCAATTGAAATCAAAAATATCCTTCCCCCTGCAGAAATCCTAAACGCAATGGAAAAGCAGATGAAGGCTGAACGTGAAAAAAGGGCAGCCATTCTCATTGCCGAAGGTGACCGTGAATCCAGCATCGCAAGAGCAGAAGGCGAGAAGAGAAGCAACATCTTAAGAGCAGAAGCAGAAAAAGAATCGAACATCCGAATCGCAGAAGGTATGAAGGAATCTCAGCTTCTTGAAGCTGAAGGTAAGGCCAAAGCCATCGAAGCCATCTCCACTGCGGAAGCGGAAGCCATAAGAAAGGTAAACACTTCAATTATTGAATCTGGTACAGATGCCAGAGTCATCGCACTGAAACAGGTTGAAGCACTTAAGGAAATGTCATTGAATCCTGCAAACAAACTGATTCTGCCAGTAGATACTCTAAACTCACTTGGCAGCATAGCAGCGATTGCTGACATCATCGGAGAACGCAGACAAGGTCAGTAATCTTCCTGGGAATCATTAATCACTCATAGAAGGAATCTTCATCCTGTATGGAGATTCCTTTAACAGGTTCTGCATTTTTCCTTAAGATTTGCTATAATGATACTCATCAGATAGGAATCAGGAGGCACCAGAATGAAAAATGCACTCATTACAGGAGCTACGGGCGGAATCGGTATGGCAGCAGCAAGAAAACTGGCTGAGAAGGGGTATCACCTCGCTTTGGTGTACGGAAGCAACACTAAAGGAGCTGAAGATTTATCTGCAGAACTGTCCGCCATCACTCGGGTAAAGATCTACAGTATGGATTTCTCATGTCCTCAAGGTTATGAGGAGCAGCTTGACCAGATCATGAAAGACTTCTCCCATTTTGAAGTGCTTATCCATGGTGCCGGAATCTCATACCGGAATCTCTTTCATGAAATGCCCGAGAAACAGTTTGAGGATCTTCTGAATATCAATGTAAAACCCCTATATTATATCAGCAGGAAGATTATTCCTGCCATGATTGAAAACGGAAAAGGCAGTATACTCGGTATTTCTTCCATCTGGGGTTCACATCCCGCATCAATGGAAGTGGCGTATGCCATGACTAAAGGAGCTATGGAGCAGTTTACAAAAAGCCTGGCATCCGAACTGTCACATATGAACATAAGGGTAAACGCCATCGCACCAGGAGGAGTGGATACAAAACTTCTTTCCAATCTGTCTCCAGATGAGAAAAAAGATTTCATCGAAAACATCCCATTCGGGAGACTGGCTCAGCCAGATGAGATTGCAGATCTCATCGTATTCCTTCTGGAAAAGGGCAGATACATCACAGGACAGGTTCTGACCATAGATGGTGGATTTACACTATAAACGAAGAAACATCTCTCTGAAGCCCAATTTGAGCTTATGAGAGATGTTTTTGTCTTATTCAGGATCCATCACGGATTGACATCATAATCTGTAAACTTTATGGTGAAAGCCACACCGTTCTGTTCATTCCTGAGCGAATACTGATACTGGTGTTTGTCCAGAATATTTTTGATGATGGAAAGGCCTAGACCTGAGCTTCCTTCGGTTCTCTGCCTGGATTTATCCTTCTTGTAGAATTGAATCCATATGTCGCCGATTTCCTCTTCATCGATATGGGCAGGAGAATTCAAAATCTTCAGGATCAGTTCACCTTTTTCCTCATATAGCCCGATATCAATCCGGGATTCTTCGTTTTTTACCGTATAGGTAATGGCATTCTTGAAAATGTTTCTGAATACCGTGCTGAGCTTTATACGGTCTCCGATGATGAAGAACTGCTTTTCGATATTGAAATTGAACTTCAGATTTCTGCTGTCATAATCCAGAAAAGGTGTAACACTGTCCACCAGAGCACTGCTGAGATTAAATTTTGCACAGTTCAGAGCAAAAGCCTGGGACTCGGTATAGGAAAGCTCAATCATATCCTTGACCAGTTTTTCCATATTTCTTGTTTCATCCAGAATGATTGAAAGATACTCTTCTTTATTGTCTTCGCCGATCCCATCAATCAGTCCTTCCGTATATCCCTGAATCAGTGTGATGGGCGTCTTGAGTTCATGAGAAATATCTCTGATGAAGTCTTTTCTCTGATGCTCAAGTTTCTGGCTTTTCCTGATATCTTCTTCAAGAAGTTTGTTCTTTTCACTTAGCTCGCCAAGAGCAGATTTGAGGTTCATGGACAGTGTAGACAGACTCTCTGCAAGTTCTCCGATTTCATCTTTCTGTGTCATATCGATGGGAATATCAAAGTTCAGATGAGCAAGCTCCTTGGAGGATGCTGTCAGCTTTCTGATGGGCTTTGTCACCGTATTGGATATGAGGAATGCAAGTATCACCACAACTGCAAATCCGCCCATAAAAACATAAACAAAGAAGTTCTTGATGGTTCTTGCGGATTCATTGATGGGTACCATGGAACTGATGGAGATGGCAAACGAGTCACTTCCCTGGAGACGAATCGAACTGGCCGTAAGGAAATAGTTCATACTGCCATCCTGTCTTTCGTATTCACGACTGATGATGGCCTGCTGCGAGAGCAGCCTTTCAGAAAGAGAGGAATCTCTGATCATGTCTCCAAAAAAACGGTTGATGATTTCGATGTAGTCACCGTCTATCTTTGAACCGCCATAAGCCATGTACTGCAGTGCACCATTTTGTCCGAATATGAATAATCGGGTGTTATTTCTGGTTTCGAAATCATTTATGGATTCAATCAGAGTATCATTTGCTGTAATGCTTCTGTTCCTGAATGATTCTAGATTCTCTGCAAGTGCTGTTTTCTTCGTCCTTGTGTAGTAGCTTTCAAACGAATAGGACATAAAGAGCATAGAACCGAGAAGGAGAAGGGAAACCAGAACAATAATGATGAATGTGAGCTTATTTGAGATGGACTTAAACATGATCTTTCACCTTGAACCGATACCCGTAGCCTCTTACCGTTTCGATATAGCTGTTCACATCGCCCAGTTTTTCCCGCAGTCTTTTGATGCTTGTATCAATTGTCCGGAGATCACCTTCATAGTCATATCCCCATATCCGTTCGATGATCGTATCCCTGGAAAGAACGATATCCTCATGGGAAGAGAATAGAAGTATCAGTTCAAACTCCTTTTTGCTTAAGGAGATTTCGTGATCATCGACAAATACCCTCTGAGCTTTTTCGCTGATCTTCAGTCTTCCATAGATTTTATCCTTTGAATCATCATCTGAGTGTTCAAGACGTGCGAAGAGATTATTGATTTTCATAACCAGTACCTTTGGAGAAAACGGCTTGGCGATGAAATCATCTGCTCCGATCTTATAGGCTTCGATCAGATCTTCGTCCATAGTCTTTGCAGTGATGAAAAAAACGCGGGTATCCTTCACTTTTCGTAAATGCTTGAGCATATCAAATCCATCCATAAAAGGCATCATGACATCCAGAAGGATCAGATCATAATCGGTCTTAAGCGCCATCTCCAGTCCTTCTTCGCCATTTGTGGCAAGATGAACCTGATGATTTTCTCTTACGAGATAATCTCTAAGCAGATCTCTCAGTCTTTTTTCATCTTCAACGATAAGGATTTTCTTTTCCATATTTTCACCTTCATATATTACTGATCAGATATAGATCCTGTTCTTGTCATCTTTATCGCCCTTCATGAGAAGGACTTCTTTAACCAGCTCTCTGACAGCTGTATTCATTGCATTGGGTTCGACGCGGGTGAGGCTGATACGGATCACTTTCTTGTCTTCCTGTCTGGTAAATCCCGTGATGTCTCTAAATCGGAATCCTTGCACCTGAAGGCCTTCCAGTAAGGTTTTCAACTTGAAATCCTTAGGAAAATATAGACTCGCGAAAAAACCGGTTTCAGGGAGATGGTAAGGGAAGGGGAATCCCTGCATTGCATTTTTGAAAATCATGATGTTCTGCTTCACCTTATCTCTGAGATTCGCCATATCCTTCATATAATAATCCGATTTCAGATACTTGAGGAGAATCGCCTGATTAAGAAGCGGAGCACCTCCGTTGAGATAGGTGATATTGTAGGAGAGTTTTTTAGCGATATCTACAGGTGCGACCACACACGCTGTACGAAAAGTGGGGCCAACCGTCTTACTGAAACTTCGGATGTATACGGTGCGCTCTGGGGCAAGCGAAAAGAAGGTAGGTCCTTTGGAGAGTTCCAGAAGGTAGTCATCTTCAATGATATAGAAATCATACTCTCTGGAGAGGTTTATGATTTTTTCCATATCCTCTTCTTTGAGATCAGTTCCGAGTGGATTCTGATTTCTGCTCATGGTGTAAAAAAACTGGAATTCACCGCTTTTCGCCTTTGATTCAAAAGCTTCCATATCGATACCGGTTCTGTCACGATTTACGGTATCATACTCCACTTTTTTAATCTCAAGGTAGGAGAGGAGTATATTATAGGTAGGGTCTTCAACGAGAACCTTCTTCTCCAGAAGGTCTGTTCCCAGAAGGAGATCGATTGCACCCTGGGCACCTTCTGTAATGAGCACAGATTCAAGCGGAATGTCGGGGTTGTGGAGATCCATAAGCATATGTTCCCTTAAAAGGTTATATCCCATGGGATAGCTGTAATTCAGAAGACTTCTGTTCTTTTCGTCAAGAATCTGGCTCTGTACTTTTACCAGTGACTCAAGAGGGAGATTTCTGTTGTTGGGCACCCCGGAATAGAAATCGTAGTCATTTGTTCCACGCCTTTTATTGTGATTAATGTAGTATCCGCTTTTAGGTGCAGAAAAGACCAGCGACAGCGATTCAAGCTCATTATACGCTTTAATCACAGTTGAATTGGAACAGCCGAATTTTATGGCAAGTCCACGTATGGAAGGCAGTTTGTCTTTGTAGACATCTTTGTCGATTTCCGTTCTTAAGTAATCCATGATCTCTGTGTATTTATAATTCATCTTCATCACCTTTTGTACCATATCAGTTTTCTCCTATTATAGCATCATTAGCGGTTGTATTTCCACAGGTGTTCGGTGATGTTGTTATCCATTCAGTACAATTATGTGTTATATTAGGATATATTGAATTATAGATTCAAAGTATGTCACTATTGTGACATACAGTCATATAAAGGAAGGAGCACGATTCTCATTGAAATTTTATGAAATGCTCGTCAAACACTACGATGACGTTTTCCCCATGAGCAGTGAAGTCTACGAATTTATACGCGAAGACCTGAAACCTGGAGATAAAGTTCTGGATGTTGCCTGCGGTACAGGTACCTATACCATACCATTACAGAAAGAGGGCGTTCTTGCATGCGGTCTGGATCTTGAAGAAACCATGATTGAAAAGGCTGTTGCAAAAGCTCAGGATGAGGGTGTAACAGGTGATTTTGTCGTATCGAATATGCTGAACATCGACCTTGTCAGTGAAGGCGATCTGAGAAGGATCTACATCATCGGAAACTCACTTGTCCATCTAAAATCCATGGACGAGGTGAGGTCATTTCTCAGCGATGCTTATGACCTCTTGAATGACGAGGGAGATCTGATCATACAGATCATAAGTTATGATCGAATACTGGATATGGGAATTGATCACCTGCCGACCATAGAAATTCCAGGTAAAGGAATAACCTTCGAGCGGAACTACAATTATGATGTTTCCTCCAGTACAATTGAATTTGCCTCAAGACTGAATGTGCTGAGCGAATCAAAAGAATCTTCTGTCTATCTTCTGCCCATACGCAAGAATGATCTGATGAAAGAACTGGAGAATGTGGGTTACAAAGAAATCTCTGTCTATGGCAATTTCAAAAAAGAGCCTTTCACAGAGAATTCCGTTCCGCTCATTATAAAAGCCAAGAAAAATATCTGATTAAAGTGGAGACTGACATGATAGATTTTAAACAGACCTTACTGAATAATGGAATATCTCTGGTCACAGTGAAAAAGCCCGGTGAACTTTTTTCGCTGAATCTGGCCGTAAAAGTCGGTTCACTGGCAGAATCCCAGAAAGAAAAGGGAATCTGCCATTTTATCGAGCATATGCTTTTTAAGGGTACAGATTTCGATGACAACGTATCCCTCAATAACAGAATTGAACGACTGGGTGGAGACTTCAATGCCTATACGGATTATATTTCCACCGTCTTTTCGATATCCGCTCTGACTGAAGAACTGGATAACGGCATGAGTATTCTTCGTGATATGTTGATCTTCCCCAAATTTTCAGGTGACGACCTTGAAAAAGAAAAGGGCGTCATCCTGTCTGAATTAAGAGCCTCACTGGATGATGCAGAAGAAATCACTCATAAGAATCTCTATTTCAATGCTTATGCCAGCAGTCCGCTGAAATATGACGTGATTGGGAATGAAAAAACCATAGCCTGCTTTACGTCTGATATGCTTCGAGATTTTCATAGGAAATATTATCTTCCAAACCATACCATTCTTGTCCTTGTAAGTGATCTGGAACATGATGAAGCGATACAGAAAGTGGACAAGGTATTCGGGACATGGAAGAAAGAGACTGATAAACCGATTGAACTCGTATTTGAAAAGAACATCCCGGGAAAGCACACCTCTTATAAAGACATGGAACAGTCTTCACTGGGTATTCTCTACACCTTCAGTATGACCGAAAAAGAGAAGCTTCCTCTGAGGATTCTCAATTATAAGCTTGGTGTGAGCGGAAACTCCATACTCTTTCGGGAGCTGAGAGAAAACAGAGGACTGGCCTATGATATCTATTCCGATCTGGATCTCACGGAGAACATCCAGAATTTCCTCATCTATACTCAGGTTCCCGATGAGAGCCTTGATGAAGCGGAAGATGTGATTCTCGGCATCCTTAATGAAGTGAAAGAAGGCAAGTATTTCCGGACCGATGATCTGGTCATCATGAAGAAAGTCCTGAAAACAAGTATCTTCGGCACTCTGGACAATATCCATGACCTATCCGCCTTCATCCTGGATGAGATGCTGAATCATGAAAAACCTGCAATGTTTGAAAAAGATATCGAAAAGCTGAACGAGGTCACACTGGATGACATCATTTCTGTCAGCCGTAAAGTTTTTACGGGTCCGACCATATACCGGTTAAGGGGGGTAAGCGATGAAGACGATCACCCAGATCAGTGAAAATAAAAAGAATCCGGACAGAGTGAGTATTTTTGCCGATGATGAATTTCTTCTTTCCTGTCATAAGGAGCTGGTCTATAAAAAGTCTTTGAAGAAAGGGGACAAAGTGGATCCGGAGCTTCTTTTGGAACTTGCAAAGGAAGATGAATACATCAAGGCAAAAGATGTTGCACTGAGACATATTGAACTAAGCATCAAAACCGTGAAGCAGGTGGAAGATAAGCTTAGGGACAAAGAGTATTCTGAAGAAACCATAGAGAGAGTCATCGCATTTCTTCATGAATACAGACTGCTTGATGATTTAAAATATGCCCAGACATTCCTGAAAGAAAAGCTGAGATCAAGAGGCATCAAAAAAGCCAGATTTGAACTTCAGGCAAAAGGAATCAGCAAGGAAAACATAGAACTGGCAATGGAGTCCGTATCCACTTCCAGTGTTGAAGAAGATGCCTGTCTGAAGATTGCGCAGAAGAAATACGATCAGCTGAAAAAGAGAGAGCAGGATGAGTACAAGCTTAAAAATAAGCTTTATACATTCCTGGCAGGAAAGGGTTTTGAGTACGATCTCATCAGTTCCACACTGAGAAAAATAATGGAAAGTGATGAATAAGAAGATGATGACGTGGTTTTTGAAAAATCACGTCATCATCTTCTTAATAATATCTAAAATATATTCACGAAAATGGTAATCCGTCAGAACTTGGACTATGATATAAATTAACAAACATTTAACGTAATATTGTCTGTTTGCGTTTAAAATATTTATTACGTCCCTTTATTTAAAAAAATCAAATGATATAATTGTTTGTATATTGTTAATATGCAATAGTCAAGATGGGAGAAAAGAGATATGCTGGACAAAATCTATTTGGGTCTCGATGTGGGATCTACTACAGTAAAAGCAGTAATTATCGATAAAAACAGAAAAATCATCTACAGTACTTATGAACGTCACTTTTCTGATATTCGCAGCACTGTTGTCAGTGTCATGGAGAAGATTCATGATACTTTCGGAAACCGGGAGATCCATGTAGCCGTAACAGGCTCTGGAGGTCTCTCTGTTTCGTCATGGCTTGACATTCAGTTCATACAGGAAGTGATCGCTTCAACCAAAGCTGTGGAAGCATATATCCCTGAAACTGAAGTGGCTATTGAGCTTGGTGGAGAAGACGCAAAAATCACTTATTTTGATGGCTCCATCGAACAGAGAATGAACGGAACATGTGCCGGAGGAACCGGAGCTTTCATCGACCAGATGGCTTCGCTTCTCAAAACCGACGCTACTGGACTGAATAAGCTGGCACAGGACGCTCAGTACATCTATCCCATAGCTGCAAGGTGCGGTGTTTTTGCAAAAACAGATATACAGCCTCTCATCAATGAAGGCGCAAAAAAAGAGGACATCAGCGCATCGATTTTTCAGGCTGTGGTCAATCAGACCATATCAGGACTTGCCTGTGGAAGACCCATCAAGGGTAAGATCGGATTCCTTGGTGGTCCCCTTCATTTTCTTCCTGAATTAAGAAGAAGATTCATCGAAACACTTGAACTGACAGAAGATGAAATCATCGTCCCTGACCACGCAGAGCTATATGTAGCCATGGGTGCAGCTTTATCATCCTATGAAAACTACCCTCATCAGCTGGAAGTGCTTATGAACAGAGCAGGACGACTGAAGGATGTATTCAGCAGAGAAGTCAACAGACTCGATCCTTTATTCGCCACTGATGACGATTATCATGAGTTTAAGGACAGACACAGTAAAGCTGTGGCACCTAGAGGGTCTCTGGAAGATTACAAAGGTAGAGCATATCTCGGCATCGATTCTGGATCCACGACATCTAAAATCGTACTTGTGGATGAGGATCTCAATATCCTGTATTCCTATTACGGAAGCAATCAGGGTGAACCGCTTAAACTCATCACAAAAATACTCAGTGAACTTCTGGAGAGGCTTCCAGAAGGAGTGGAAATCGCACAAAGCACCGTTACAGGTTATGGTGAAGGGCTGATTCAGGCTGCTTTGGGGATAGACATCGGAGAGATTGAAACCATTGCGCACTACGAAGCGGCTAACTACTTTCTGGAGGGTGTTGATTTTATTCTGGATATCGGCGGGCAGGACATGAAATGTCTGAGAATCAAAGATGGAGCCATCGATTCCATTATGCTTAATGAAGCCTGCTCATCGGGTTGCGGTTCTTTCATCGAAAGTTTTGCCGAATCGCTGGGTTATGGTGTGAAGCAGTTTGCAGAAGCCGCAGTATCAGCAAGACAGCCGGTTGATCTCGGTTCAAGATGTACAGTATTTATGAATTCAAGAGTAAAACAGGCCCAGAAAGAGGGCGCTTCGCTTGCAGAAATCAGCTCGGGGCTGTCCTATTCAGTCATCAAAAATGCACTTTTCAAGGTCATCAAGATAAGAGACCCCAAGGAAATGGGGAAGAAGATCATCGTTCAGGGGGGAACCTTCTATAATGACAGCGTACTTCGTGCCTTTGAGCTGATCTCGGAAAGAGAGGCTGTTAGACCGGACATCGCTGGACTTATGGGTGCTTTTGGCGCGGCAAAGATTGCAAGGGACAGATATGAAGGTCAGAAGTCTTCACTTCTTTCTCTTGAGATGATCAGAACGCTCACACCAAAAACCGAGATGAGAAGGTGCAGTCTCTGTACCAATAACTGCCCACTGACCATCAATATCTTCAAGGATGGTGCAGAGGAGTACATCACAGGAAACCGTTGTGAAAGACCACTGAAGCTGACCAGAAAAGAAGTGATTCCAAACCTTTATGACTATAAATACAAGAGAACATTCCAATATAAAAATACAGTCACTGAAGAGAAATGCCGTGGGACAATCGGAATTCCAAGGGTGCTGAACCAATTTGAGAATTATCCTTTCTGGTTCACATTCTTCAATCAGCTTGACTTTAAAGTCCTCTTGTCACCAAGATCGTCCAAGAACCTTTATGAGAAGGGAATGAACAGCATCCCCTCAGAATCGGTCTGTTATCCAGGAAAACTCGTGCACGGACATATCGAGTACCTGGCCTCAAAGGAAGTGGATATGATCTTCTATCCCTGCATTCCTTATGAGGAAAAAGAAGACCCAAATGCCAACAATCACTATAACTGTCCTGTGGTCACCTCATATCCTGAAGTCATCAAAAACAATATGGATGTCCTTCATCTGAATAAAGTCAGATTCGTCAATCCTTTTCTGAATATATTCGACCGGAAGAACCTTCATAAAAAACTTTATGAGGTGATGAGCAGACACTGGAAGGTGTCCTTCGCTGAGGTGAAGTATGCTGTTGAGGCTGCCTTTGCGGAAGCAGACAGATATAAGGCGGATATCCGCGCCAAGGGCGAAGAAACACTTAAATATCTTGAGATGACCGGTAGAAAAGGGATTGTTCTTGCAGGAAGGCCATATCACATCGATCCTGAAATCCATCACGGCATCCCGAATCTCATTACTGAATATGGCATGGCTGTTCTCACAGAGGATTCAGTCGCTCATCTGGGTATCGTGGAAAGACCGCTTCGTGTCATCGATCAGTGGACCTACCACAACAGGCTTTACCGGGCAGCGGCTTTCGTTGCAACAAAGGATAATCTTGAGCTTGTTCAGCTGAACAGTTTCGGCTGCGGCCTGGATGCTGTAACCTCAGATCAGGTCGAGGAAATACTGCGCTCTAAAAACAAGATCTTTACACTTTTAAAGATAGATGAAGGAAACAATCTCGGTGCAGCAAGAATCCGTGTGCGTTCACTTAAAGCCACCATGGAAGAAAGGGCACGTCATAATATCGTGATCAGAGAAACACCGATAGAATATACGAGACCGATATTCACAAAAGAAATGAAGAAAACCCACACTCTTCTATGCCCACAGATGTCACCGATCCATTTCAGGTTCCTGGAAGCTGCACTAAGATACTCCGGTTATCATGTAGTGATTTTACCGGACACAGACTTTAAAGCGGTTGACGAAGGTCTGAAATACGTCAACAACGATGCCTGCTATCCATCGATCCTTGTAGTCGGTCAGGTCATCAAAGCACTGAAAAGCGGGGAATATGATCCCGAAAGTACATCATGCCTCATTACTCAGACCGGAGGCGGCTGCAGAGCGACAAATTATGTGGGCTTCCTGAGAAAAGCGCTGAAAGAATCAGGATTCTCACAGGTTCCGGTTGTTCCGCTGTCTGTTCAGGGATTTGAAAAGCATCCAGGTATGCAGCTTGATCTTAAGACCTTGAGCAGCGCCCTTCAGGCGATCATCTACGGTGACCTTCTTATGAGGGTTCTTTACCGGGTAAGGCCATACGAAGCCATCAAAGGCTCTGCCAACGAATTATATGAATCACTCAGTGAGAAGATCATCAGGGATATGGAACATCCGAATGTGAAGACTTTCAATGAAAATATGAGACTCATTGTCAAGCGATTTGATGAACTTGAAATAAGAGAAGTGGAAAAACCGAAAATCGGGCTGGTCGGAGAGATTCTCGTGAAGTTCCACCCCACAGCCAACAATTCTGTTGTCAGTGTCATCGAGGAAAACGGGTGTGAAGCGGTTATGCCTGATCTGACCGACTTCCTTCTATATTGTGCCTATAATAATGTGGCTAAAAGAGAGTATTCCAGTGGGGGACTCAAGCAGGCACTAAGCAGTAAGGCAGTCATCGAAGTCATCGAAATGCACAGAAAAGTCATGCGAGATGCTCTTTCAAAATCAAAGAGATTTCAGCCGCCTTCAAGAATCGAGCACCTTGCAGAAATCACAAAAGATGTGGTTCAGCTGGGAAATCAGACCGGAGAAGGATGGTTCCTTACAGGAGAAATGCTGGAGCTTATTGAAGAGGGTGTGGAAAACATCATCTGTATGCAGCCTTTTGCCTGCCTGCCGAATCATATCACCGGTAAAGGTGTGATCAAGAAACTCCGTGAAGACAACAAGAATGTCAATATCACTGCCATCGACTATGATCCTGGTGCAAGTGAAGTCAATCAGCTGAACAGAATCAAACTGATGATTTCCATCGCATTCAGAAACCTCGAGAAAAATCAGGATCTTTCTGCAAAGGAAAATACCTTGACAATCATGAATAGACAGATATAATAGAAATATATTTGAAAAGGCGCTGAAAAAGAGGAGTATCCATGAGGAAGTGTAAGAGAAGAGAACCCGTCGGCTGTAAGGTTTTCTCACTAAGATCCATGGAGAAGGTAGCTTTTGAGCTTCCAGGCTGAACTGATAGTAAGTCTGGACGGTTTATCCAAATCGTTAAATGATGAGAGCCCATGTATGTGGGAATAAAGGTGGTACCGCGAGTCTTCGTCCTTTTAGGATGAAGGCTCTTTTTTTATTTCTCTGATTCAAAGGCTGATCCTGTCTTTCTGATACTTTAAATATGTACATTGATCCATAAGGAGGAAAAATCATGGAAAAGAAAAATCTGGAAACAACTTACAGTCCGAAGGATTTCGAAAAAAGAATCTACGAAAACTGGTTAAATAAGGGCTATTTCACCCCGAAGGTGGATAAGGACAAGAAACCATACACCATCGTCATGCCCCCACCAAACATCACTGGAAAGCTCCACATGGGTCATGCCCTAGATCTTACACTTCAGGATATGCTCATAAGATTCAAAAGAATGCAGGGGTACGAGGCACTATGGCTTCCCGGGGAAGATCATGCTTCCATAGCAACAGAAGTCAGAGTAGAAAATGAACTGCTGAAGCAGGGACTGGTCAAGAAAGAGATGGGCAGAGAAGCATTCCTTGAAAAAGTCTATGAGTGGTCCGAAGAATATCGTGAAAAGATCAGAGACCAGATCAAAAAAATGGGTTCTTCCTGTGACTTCACAAGAGAAGCGTTTACCATGGATGAAAATCTGAGTCGTGCGGTAAGAGAAGTTTTCGTCAAGCTTTATCATGACGGGCTGATCTATCGTGGAAACAGAATCACCAACTGGTGTCCGAAATGTGAGACTGCACTCTCCGATGCGGAAATTGAGTACGTCGAACATAACGGAAATTTCTGGCATTTCAGATATCCTTTGAGTGACGGTTCAGGCTATCTTGTCATCGCGACAACGAGACCGGAAACCATGCTTGGAGATACTGCTGTTGCTGTACATCCTGAGGATGAAAGATTCAGGCACCTGGTCGGAAAGACCCTTGATCTTCCGCTTATGGATCGTGTTATTCCTATCGTTGCAGACGATTATGTGGACCGCGAATTCGGTACAGGCTGTGTAAAGATCACACCTGCCCATGACCCCAACGATTTCCATGTAGGTGAAAGACACCATCTGGAAGCGATACGCGTCCTGGACGATAAAGGTATCATCAATGAGTTCGGTGGAAAGTATCAGGGAATGGACAGATATGAGGCTAGAAAAGCGATTGTCAGCGACATGGAAAAACTGGGTCTGCTGGAGAAAATCGAGCCTCATACCCACAATGTCAATACCCATGACCGATGCGGAACAGTTATTGAGCCGATTATCTCAAGGCAGTGGTACGTGGAAATGAAACCTCTTGCAGGACCGGCTATCGATGCAGTACGGAGCGGAAAAACAAATTTCGTGCCAGAAAGATTTGAGAAAACCTATTTCCACTGGCTGGAGAATATTCAGGACTGGTGCATATCAAGGCAGCTCTGGTGGGGTCATAGAATACCTGTATGGTACTGTGACGACTGTCAGGAGGTCATCGTATCCAATGATACGCCACACAGCTGTACAAAGTGCGGTAGTACGAATCTGAGAGAAGAGGAAGATGTGCTGGATACATGGTTCAGCTCAGCATTATGGCCGTTTTCCACTCTGGGATGGCCAAATGAAACTGAAGACCTCAAGTACTTCTATCCTACATCAACTCTTGTAACCGGATATGATATCATACCGTTCTGGGTTATGAGAATGATGTTCTCCGGACTCTACAACATGGGCGAGATACCGTTTGATACAGTATTCATCCATGGTATCGTAAGAGATGCACAAGGCCGAAAGATGAGCAAATCCCTTGGTAACGGTGTGGATCCTCTGGAAACCATAGACATTTACGGTGCAGATGCCTTAAGATTCATGCTCATCACAGGAAATGCTCCTGGAAGCGACATCAGGTTCTACCCCGAAAGAGTGGAAGCGTCCAGAAATTTCGCGAACAAGCTTTGGAATGCTTCCCGTTTCGTACTCATGAACATCGATGATCAGGTCATCGAAGAGTATAAAGACAGCAGAAACTTCTCTCTGGCTGACAGATGGATTCTTTCCAAGTTAAATAATCTCATTGAAGAGGTTACAGAAAACTTCGAGAAGTTTGAACTGGGTATTGCACTGGCTAAGGTTTACGACTTTATCTGGAATGAACTCTGCGACTGGTACATCGAGCTCATCAAACCAGTATTCTATAATGGTACAGATGAAGAAAAAGGCATCAGTTATCGTGTGATCCGAGAAGTGCTCATCAAATCACTCAAGCTGCTGCATCCCACTATGCCGTTCATCACAGAAGAAATCTACACCTTCCTGAATGATGAAGAAACCATCATGACAGCATCATGGCCAGTAGCGGAAAAAGAAAATATCGATGCAAAGATTGAAGACACCATGAGTGGCGTTATCGAAGCCATCAAGAGCATAAGAAATCTCAGACAGGAAATGAATGTGCCGAACAAGAGAAAGTCCACACTCTATATCCTTCCCAATGAAGGAAAAGAAGAAGCCTTTGTCTCTTCAGAAGATTACCTCATAAAGCTCGCCTATGCGGAGGATGTTGTGATTCTTAAGGAAGACAATACCGATGAAAACAATGTCTCACTGGTGACATCTACGGCTAGAATCTACATTCCGCTTCTTGATCTCATCGACAGAGACAAGGAACTGGAAAGGCTCGGCAAAGAAAAGACAAAACTGGAATCTGAAATCGAACGTGTAAACAAAAAACTTGGAAATGAGAAATTCCTGGCCAACGCCAAGGAAGAAGTCATCCAGGAAGAGAAAGCAAAAGCCGCCAAATATCAGGCTATGCTTGATGCTGTAGACGAAAGAATTCAGACTTTGAAATAGTCAGTCATAATCATAAACCATGGATATCTTTTTTAGATATTCATGGTTTTTTGCTTATATAAAAAATATTACTCTCTATTCACAGTTCATTCATGCCTCGAGAAACACTTATAGGATAAAATATTAATAATCAGCAGATAAGGAGATTTTAGATGGAAATATTTACAAAGGATCTTACCGTCATCTCTCTTGAAACGTCATCCAAAGAAGAAACCATAAAAGTTCTGTCTGCTCTCCTTTATGAGAATAATCGAATTACTTCCATAGAAACGTTCTATGAGGAAGTGATGCGTAGGGAGGATGAGTATACGACCGGATTCGGAGAAGGTTTTGCAATTCCTCACGGCAAAACGGATGCTGTAATTCATCCTTCACTGGTTGCGGCAAAATGCCAGAGTCCACTTGAATGGGGTGCCATGGATGGAAATCCTGTCACATTCATTTTTCTCATAGCAGTACCTGATGAAGCAGAGGGGGCGACACATCTCAAAATGATTTCGATCCTTGCGGAAAATCTCATGGATGAAAAGGTCAAGGAAAACCTGAAAAGAATAGATAGTGAGGAAGAACTGTATCACTATGTAAAGACTCTGATTGGAGGAAAGATAATATGAAAATCGTTGCAGTTACGGCATGCCCTACAGGTGTTGCACATACCTACATGGC
This sequence comes from Proteiniclasticum sp., assembly GCF_032054185.1. Taxonomy (NCBI): domain Bacteria; kingdom Bacillati; phylum Bacillota; class Clostridia; order Eubacteriales; family Clostridiaceae; genus Proteiniclasticum; species Proteiniclasticum sp. Next base: position 40,486 of record NZ_DAMBTF010000014.1, on the reverse strand, counting down.
TAAGGCGGCACTTGAAAAAGGTGCGAAGAAAAGAGGTCATGAAATCAAGGTGGAAACTCAAGGAGCCATGGGCATCGAGAACGAGATCACGGAAAAGGATCTTGATGAATGTGACCTCGTCATCCTCGCCATCGAGACGGCAATCAATAAAATGGAAAGATTCAAGGGCAGAAAAGTGATGAAAATCACAATCGCCCAGGCCATCGGAAAATCTGACGAAGTATTGGCCAAAGCTGAAACCGCACTGAAAAGCGATATCTAAAATAGTAACTGGAGGAGGATCACATTGAAAAGCACATTTCTAGATCTGAAACGAGCACTTATGACTGGTGTTTCCTATATGCTGCCGTTTATCGTAGGAGCAGGTATGCTCATCGCCCTTGGCACTGTTTTAGGACAGTTCGGATTGAGTACAGGACCCATGGTTAACCTTGGTTACGGACTGTTTGCATTTATTCCTCATATCGTCGGTGCTTATGTGGCCTTCGGCATTGCAGACCGACCTGGAATCGCTCCTGGATTTGCAGGAGGATACATAGCTGCTCAGATCGGCGCCGGATTTCTGGGTGGTATCCTTGCCGGATTCATAGCCGGCTACATCGTCAATCTATTAAAGAAAATCCCGGTACATGAATACATCTATGCCCTCAAACCCATGCTCATCATACCGCTTCTTGGTATTGCATTCACAGCACTCCTGATGACATTTGTGGGACAGCCCATCGCATGGCTGCAGACAACCCTTGATGCCTGGCTTGTCAATGTCAGCGGAACCAACGCCGTCCTACTTGGTGCTGTGATTGGTGCCATGATGGCCTTCGATATGGGCGGACCTCTCGGCAAGATTGCCCTGACATTTGTCGTGGGAGCGTATTCTCAGGGTATCTACGGACCAAATGCCGCAGCATTTCCGGGTATTATGACCGCACCCGTTTCTGTAGCGATCGCTGCCATGATCTTCCCGAAGAAGTTCAATTCAGTGGAAAAGAAAAATGCCCCTGCAACTCTTGTGACGGGACTTTTCGGAATTTCAGAAGGTGCCATACCTTATGCCATGGCAAACCCCTTAAGGACCATTCCGGCCTTTATGGTTGGCGCAGCTGTAGGTGGGGGAATGATGATGGCTCTGGATCTGGAAACGAAAATGTTCAGCGGTCTTGTTGCGTTGCCGTTTACCGACAGGTGGTTTCTTTTCGCCCTGAGTATACTGGTGGGCGTTCTTGTCAGTGTAGGGCTTCTGTATATCCTGAAGAAAGAACCGACACCGGAGGAAGAGGATGAGATCTCCGACATACTGGATATTATGTAATTGAAGAACCGGAAGCTGGGTTTATCTCAGCTTCTTTTTTTCTTGATATTATCACAAGTCAAAGTATAATGAAGCTATTGAAAAGGATTAAAAACGGGTAAGGTGAATACAATTGAATTATCAGGAAACTTTAGAAAAACTTCATAGTATCCCTCGAAGAAAGAAAGAAGAGAATCTTGACCGGATGACAAGACTTCTGTCTCTGCTATCCAATCCTCATCAGGGATTGAAGTTCATTCATGTTGCAGGAACAAACGGAAAAGGATCGATTTCAAGAATGCTTGAAGAAATTCTTTATGAAAGCGGATATAAAACCGGTCTCTTCACATCACCTTATATTGTCGATTTTCGCGAGAGAATTCAGATCAATAACGTGATGATTTCAGAACAGGACGTATGTCTCTATTTTGAAAAGGTTATGGACGTCTCCCATGTCCTTGAAGAAGAGAAAATGGGTATCCCTTCAGAATTTGAAGTGGTCACGGCAATGTCGTTTATGTATTTCAAAGATAAGGGAGTTGACATTGCGATCATAGAAGTAGGCATCGGTGGACTATATGATGCAACAAATGTAATCATGCCTGTTCTTTCTGTCATCACCTCAATCAATTACGATCACATGAATATCCTTGGCAGTACGCTTGAGTCCATTGCCTTCCATAAAGCCGGAATCATGAAAGGAAATCCTGTGGTTTCTTCCTCTCAGCAGCCTGAAGTGAGAAAGGTTCTGAGAGACAAGGCGAAGGAGATTTCTTCCAACCTGACTTTTTCCAGCAGCAGGGAAATCAAATTCCTGAGACTAGAAGGAACATTCCAGGTCGTTCAGTACCATCTGAATGGACACGAGCCCATTATCGTAAAACTCTCACTGCTTGGCATACACCAGATGCTGAATGCTGGTGTTGTTCTCTATTCGGCATTTGAACTCATCAGGCAGGGATACACTGCCATAACGGAAGAACATATCAGAAGAGCTCTTGTGAAAGTTCAATGGCCAGGTAGAATGGAGGTCGTAAGTGAAGAGCCTCTCATCGTCATAGATGGGGCCCATAACCTTGACGGCGCAATCAATCTCAAGGAATCTATGGCTTTCTATTTCAGAAACCGGAAAATCATCCTCTTACTCGGCATGCTTCGTGATAAGGATGTCGATTCCGTTTCCAAAGTCATGTCCATGGACGCAAAGAAAGTGATTCTTGTTACACCGGATGATTTCAGAGCCCTGAATGCAGAAGATCTTTACCGGCTTCTTGAACCTCAGCGTAATATGGAAACAGCAGCTTCCTTTAAGGCTGCAGCGGAAAAAGCGCTTGATGCATATCAGGTGGGGGATGTGATCCTGTCCGCCGGTTCTCTCTATACAATAGGGGATGTCAAGAATGCTTTTAAGCAAGCCCTTAACAATCACATAAACGAGTGATTCCCTGTCCTTCATCATGAATAAACCCCGTAAGCTGATCTGACAAAGGTCAGCTTACGGGGTGCTTTTTATCTATTTTCGGATCAGTTCCTTATAGAGGATTTCATAGATTTTTGTGGAATTGTTTTTCCAGTTCTGTACTGATTTTTCTGCAGTTTCCTTGGTGGGGAAATTCATGGTTATTTTGATCAGTTCATCCTTGTTCTCAAAGGCACTGAGTGATACGGAGAAGCTTCCGTGAGGTCCTTCGCTGATTTCATGCTTGATGGTCGTTTCCTTGATCAGATGATTGATGTTTTCCATCAGATATTTATCGATTTCCTTCTTCTTCCGGTCATGGATACGATCGGAAAACATTTCAAGAACAGACTTACCCTGAACAGATATCACAATTGCTTCCTTATCATTGACTACATCCAGTTCAACGAGACCGGTTTTGATCAGTTCATCGATATACTGCTGCAGTTCAAAATAGTTGATGTATACACATTCTAATATGATATTTGAAAACTGTGTTTTCGTGAGGTTCAGTTTGGACTGATATAGGGTATATAAGATGAGCAGCTTGTTTTCTGCCAATGCATTGTTCATTACTCTTCCTCCTTGCGGGCTATTACAATCATACCCAAAATGATTGCCTTTTACAACCTTCAAATTCATCATGACATTCTTCTGTTGTACTATTAATATGCTATATCATTGAATAAGGGTTGTAATCGACTTCATCTTTGTTATAATTAACTGTAGTACTAATAGTACTTTGAGACGCAATGTTATTGAACATAAATGGGGGGAATCTCAACTTGGAAGCAACAAATGATAACTTAGTCATATTAGAAGGACATTTTCTGACTCTGCCTGAATTCAGTCATGAACTTTTCGGGGAAGAATTCTATACAGCTGAATTCAGTGTGAATCGGTTAAGTGATTCAAAGGATATTCTCAATATCACGATTTCAAAGAAACTTCTGACTGATGGTACCGATCTGGAAGGTCGTTATATCCGCATTACAGGGCAGCTGAGAAGCTATAATAAGATCGTCGGTTCGAGAAATAAACTTCTTCTTACCGTATTTGCAAGGCATATCGATTTTCCTGAAGATAAAGCGGATGAACCCAATTCTATCTTCATTACGGGATATATCTGCAAGGAGCCGGTTTACCGAATGACTCCATTTGGACGCGAGATTACAGACATCCTTCTGGCGGTGAACAGGCATTTCAATAAAACTGATTATATCCCTGTGCTCACCTGGGGAAGAAACGCAAAATTTACAAAAGCAATGGCTGTGGGCGATAAAGTGAAAATCGAAGGAAGACTGCAGTCAAGAATATACACAAAAACTCATGGAGATGGCAGCATCGAGGAAAAAACAGCATATGAGGTGTCTTCTTCTGCAATAAATCTTCTGGAATCTGTAAACGATACCTTCGAGGAGCATGAGAGTGTGAGCTTAAGCTGATCTGAAAGTACATATCTCTTTGTTCTCAGATATTGACAGGGAACTAAATGAGCATATAATAGATACATATTACAAGAGAGAAGGGAGAACTATGCTCAAAGGACTACTGGTATTCCAGAGCCTTGTTATACTCCTTATGCTGATTATTTCCGTATTGTTCATCATTAACGGCTCATATCTGCAGGGTGTGCTATACCTGGCTTTTGGTGCGATCTTCACAGGGTATGCTCTTTCTGGTAGAAAGCGGAAATCCTGATCAAATGAATCATTAAGGCTGTCTGTAAAAGACGGCCTTTTTCGTCGCTGCAGACTCCGGCTTTGATAATAGCCAAATTCATGATAAAATACATTATGCCCAATTTAATCGTTGGACAGGGATAATAATTGAGGAAAGGGCTTTGATATGGACAATTATCTAGGATTTTCAAAAATCTATGATGAACTCATCAGTGAGGACATCAGCTATGAAAAAATCGCGAGATTTATCAGAAGAGAAGTGAACGGCACAAATCGCTATCTTGATTTAGGATGCGGTACAGGCAGCCTTTCTTCAATACTTGGCAGAGATTTCAGAGAAACGTTTCTGGTCGACCTGTCGCCGGATATGCTCACAATGGCAGAGGATAAATTCAATGTGCTTAAAATTCCTCATAGATCCTTTGCATTATCCATGAATGAAATCAGTTTTCAGCAGAAATTTGATCTCATCACATCATCCATTGATGCCGTGAACTATATTCTGGATGAAGAGGATATGAAAGAGCTGTTTAAACGGGTATATACGCATCTGGAGGATGGTGGGGTCTTTATATTCGATGTCAATTCGCCCTATAAAATCAGAGAAATTTTAGGCAGCAACGATTATGTTCTGACCCGTGACGATCTGGTTTATACCTGGGAGAACTATTACGAAGATGACGTCGTTGAAATGTCCTTAAATTTTTTCATCAGGAAAGGTAAGCTCTATGAGCGAATCGAAGAGATACACGAAGAAAGAGCCTACGAGACGGAGACGCTTATTGAAATGCTTGAACACGCAGGATTTGAAAATATCATCCTTTGTGATGACTACACAGAAAACCCGGTACATGAACGAACGGAAAGAATAACATTTATCGTAAGAAAGAGGTAAGGAAATGGATAAAATCATACATGCCACAGCCCAGGGCGGTGGCGTAAGAATCGTCGCAGCTGAAACAACTGCTCTTGTCAATGAGGCGGTAACAAGACACAATACCATGCCTACAGCTTCCGCTGCCTATGGAAGAATGCTGACAGCAGGAGCCCTTATGGGATCAATGCTTAAAGGCGCACAGGATTCCGTCACCCTGCAGATTAATGGTGGAGGAGTATCCGGCGGTGTTCTCGTCACGGGAAGAGCCGGAGGAAGAGTAAAAGGATATATCGTCAATCCAGACGCGGATCTTCCACAGAACGCTCAGGGTAAACTAGATGTCTCGGGTATCATCGGTATCAACGGTAAATTCACCGTGATCACCGATCTTGGAATGAAGGAGCCGTATGTCAGCTCCACGCCAATCTACACAGGAGAAATAGCGGAAGACCTGGCTTATTTCTACACCGTATCAGAACAGACTCCATCAGCCGTTGCACTGGGGGTTCTCGTGGATGTGGATGGATCCATTCAAAAAGCAGGAGGATTCATCATTCAGATGCTTCCAGGTGCTGACGAGATGCTTGCTGATCTGATCACCTATCGCCTGGAAGAAATTCCCAGCCTGACCACCTTCCTTCGGGATGGAAATTCCATTGTGGAAATCATACAGTACATCTTTGAGGGAATGGATCTTAATATCCTAAGTGAAGGTACACCTGAGCTATACTGTGACTGCACACGCGAAAGGGTGGAAAAAGCGCTTATTTCCATCGGCGAAAAAGATCTTCAGCATCTCTACGACGACAACAAGTCTGAAGAACTGATCTGCCATTTCTGCAACACCAAGTACGATTTCACACATGAGGACATCGGCAGACTGCTTAAAGAAATCAGAAGCTGATCACGAGAAAGGGAACATGATGTTCCTTTTTTCATGTCCGGAAAAATCAGTAAGTAAGACAGTTCAAGAAAAACTGCAATATTTAGGATTTTGTAATCGTTTGAAACCTATGCACTATAACAATATACAGTAAAAATCTTCATAAACACTTGATTTATAAGGCAAATTCTGTTTTAATAATCTTTGTGTTCAGAAATAAGGAGGACTAATAATAATGAATAAAGCACAGTTAGTTACAAAGATTGCAGAAAAGACAAACTTCACAAAGAAAGACTCAGAAAAGGTGCTCAAAGCCACCATCGAAAGTATCGTAGAAGCCCTGACAGACGGGGATAAGGTTCAGCTTTCAGGTTTTGGTACATTTGAAGTGAAAAACAGAAAAGCAAGAGTTGGCAGAAACCCTAAGACAAATGAAGAGATTCAGATTCCTGAATTCAAGCAGCCGGCTTTCAGAGCAGGAAAAGATCTTAAAGAAATCATAAACGAGTAATTTTAATAAAACTCTTATTTATTAATTGTTGATAAAAAAAGAACAGCCGAAGCTGTTCTTTTTTTTGCCGATATTCGGATTCAGATTTATTTGTCCCGTTTGAAGTATGTTGTGTGAAGCAGTTTATGCGCAAGATCTCCACCTGGTTTCCCAAGGAAGTTTGCATAAAGATCCTGTATGGCTTTGTTTTCATGAGACATTCTGATTTTATGACTGCTGTCGATGGCATAGACACCTTCAGCTCTTTTCTTCAGGATTTCAAGATCACCATGGTGATACGGCTGTCCACCACCGCCTATACACCCTCCAGGACAAGCCATAATCTCAATGGCATGATAGTTGCTCTTTCCCTGTCTGATGCTTTCCAGCAGGGTTCTCGCATTACCTAGGCCGTTTGCAATGGCGATGTTGAGGGAAAGGTCACCGATCTTTACAGTTGCCTCTCTAAGGCCTTCCATACCACGGACTTCTGTGAAATCGATCTTGTCGATTGCACCTCCGCTGAGCTGAACTGAAGCTGTTCTAAGCGCCGCTTCTATAACTCCGCCTGTGGTACCGAATATCTGTGCAGCTCCTGTGGATTCTCCGAGGGGATTGTCATACTCCTCATCATCCAGAAGAAGGAAGTTGATACCAGCTTCTTTGATCATTCTACCCAGCTCTCTAGTGGTGATGACGATATCCACGTCCTTCACGCCGCCGTACTCAAGCTCAGGTCTTTCCGCTTCGTACTTCTTCGCTACGCAAGGCATGACAGATACAACAATCATATCTTCTTCTCTGACACCAAGCTTTTCGGCGAAGTAATGTTTCGTGATTGCACCGAACATTTCATGAGGAGACTTGCATGTTGAAGGGATATCCAGAAGATCAGGGAACTGATGCTCGAAGAACTTCACCCATGCAGGGCAGCAGCTGGTCAGAATAGGAAGATTTTCATTCTTGGTGATCCTGTCGATCATTTCATGTGCTTCTTCCATTATGGTCAGATCCGCGGCGAAGTTGGTATCAAACACAAAGTCAAATCCCAGATGTTTCAGTGCTGAAACCATTCTTCCTGTTACAACCGTTCCAGGTTCCAGACCGAAGAGTTCTCCGAGAGCGACTCTGACAGCTGGAGCAACCTGAACGACTACAGTCTTTGTCTTGTCTTCCAGTACTCTCCATACTTTTGGAACATTGTCGATTTCCACAAGAGCTCCGGTAGGACAAACCGCAACGCACTGTCCGCAGAATGTACATGTGGTCTCACCAAGAGGATTATGGAATGCAGGACCGACTACTGTATCAAATCCTCTGTCCAGACCTGAAAGTGCATGTACAGTCTGTACATCATTGCACATGGTCTCGCATCTTCTGCAGAGGATGCATTTGGATGAATCTCTATAGATCGCTTTAGATGACATATCTACAGGATATACAGACATTTCTCCTTCGTAACGGATCTGTTTTACACCAAGGTCATGGGAGATGGTCTGCAGTTCACATTCCTGATTCTTCAGACAGACCAGACAGTCCTTCGGATGATCGGATATAAGCAGTTCCACCATAGTTCTTCTTGCTCTGATTGCCCTCAATGAATCCGTCTTGATTTTCATTCCTTCATAAACCGGTGTGGAGCAGGATGGAGCGAGATTCTTTCTGCCTTCAACTTCAACCACACAGGCTCTGCAAGATGCCACTTTGTTGATCATTTTGATGTTGTGGAGGTCAAGATGGCAAAGGGTAGGGATCTTTATATTCAGCGTTTCAGCGGCCTGGAGAATCGTAAAATTTTCAGGCACCTGGATTTCTTTATTGTTGATTGTTAAAGTTACCATTTTTATTCCTCCTATACAATTTGAACAGCCTTGATCGGCTTAACAGGACATGCTGTGTAGCAGGAACCGCATTTGATGCACTTTTCCTGATCGATGACATGCTTTTCTCTTACCTTGCCCACAATTGCATCAGTAGGACATACTCTTGCACATTTGGTACAGCCTATACAAGCATCGGAAATCACATACCTCAAAAGTTCCTTGCAGACGCCTGATGGACATCTCTTGTCTACGATATGCGCTCTGTATTCATCTTCAAAGAATTTCAGCGTACTTAGAATCGGATTAGGCGCAGTCTGTCCCAGTCCGCACAGGGACGTGTCTTTGATGGTCTCTGACAAGGTATGGAGTTTTTCAAGATCATCAAGTTCTCCCTTACCTTGTGTGATTCTGGTCAGAATTTCCAGAAGACGCTTGTTGCCGATTCTGCAGGCTGTACATTTTCCGCAGGATTCTTCAACGGTGAAGTCCAGATAGAACTTCGCTATATCCACCATGCAGTTTTCTTCATCCATGACAATCATACCGCCTGATCCCATCATGGATCCGATTTTGCTTAAGGATTCATAGTCGATTGGTGTATCCAGATCTTTTTCTGTAATGCATCCGCCTGATGGACCACCGGTCTGAACAGATTTGAATGCGTGTCCGCCTTTGATTCCACCGCCGATTTCATAGATGATCTCTCTTAGAGTGATGCCCATAGGCACTTCAACAAGACCCACATTATTGATCTTTCCCGCAAGAGCGAATACTTTGGTACCCTTGGAAAACTCAGTACCTATGGATGAGTACCATTCCGGTCCTTTCTGGAAGATGATCGGTATATTGGCCAGTGTCTCGACATTATTTACACAGGTCGGTTTACCGAACAGTCCTGATTCGGAAGGGTAGGGAGGCTTAGAAACAGGTTCTCCTCTATGACCTTCGATACTCTGGATGAGTGCTGTTTCCTCCCCGCAGACAAAGGCTCCAGCCCCGTACTTGATGTCCAGGTCAAAATCAAATCCCGTGTTCAGGATATTCTTACCAAGGAGGTTATAGCTCTTAGCCTGTTCAATGGCTATCTTCAGTCTTTTGATGGCGAGGGGATATTCTGCTCTGATATAGACGACACCCTTGTTTGCACCGATAGCAAAACCTCCGATGGCCATTGCTTCTATGATGCTGTGCGGATCTCCTTCAAGGATGGAACGATCCATGAATGCACCCGGGTCTCCTTCATCAGCATTACAGACCATATATTTCTGGTCATTTTTGCTTCTGAGCGTCATACCCCATTTCGAACCTGTTGGATAGCCTCCGCCTCCACGACCTCTAAGCCCTGATTCTTTAAGTGTATTGACCACATCGATAGGCTGTTTGGTGGTGAGAATTTCGGCAAGAGCGAGATATCCGTCATTGGCAATATATTCTTCGATTTTTTCAGGATCAAGAAGTCCACAGTTTCTCAGTGCGATTCTGTTCTGTTTTCCATAGAAATCCATATGCTGCTGAGTATCGATTTTCTTACTGGTCTTTGGATCGATATAAAGAAGACGTTCAACTTTTCTGCCTTCAATGATGTGGGAAGAAATGATTTCATCCACATCCTTTTCAGTCACTTCAGTGTAAAACACATCGTCCGGAAATATTTTAACTATCGGTCCTTTTTCACAGAATCCGAAGCATCCGGTAATATGACAGGTTGCCTTATCTGAAAGATTACGCTTTCCAAGCTCCTCGTTGAAATTGTCTACGATCTCTTTACTCCTTGCACTATGGCAACCGGTACCGGCGCAGACAAGGATTTCTCTTTTGGGGCTGACTGTATTGATATTCTTTCTTAGAAAAAGCAGTCCCTGACCATTTTCCCTGATCTTTTTCAGATCATCTATGCTGTTTAACATATTACACCTCACATTCGTTTATGATGCGACGAACATCACCAGTCTCAACTCTACCGTAAACCTTGTCGTTGACCATAACGACAGGGGCTAGTCCGCATGCACCGACGCATCTTAGTGAGTCAATGGTGAAAATTCCATCAATGGAGGTCTCACCGGATTTCATTCTGAGCTGTGATTCAAATTCTCTTAGGATCTTATCCGCGCCACGCACAAAGCAGGCTGTCCCCATACAGACGTTGATGACATTTTTTCCTCTGGGCTCTGTGGTGAAATACGAATAGAAACTGACGACACCATAAATTTTTGCTTTAGGTACTGAAATCTTCTCGCTGATATGGCCCAGAAGCTCCTCGGAAATGTATCCGAACAGGTTCTGCGCATGATGGAGGACTTCAATAAGATCTGATTCTTTCGCATTTATTTTTAATATAAATGCATCCAGTTCCTGGATCTTTGGATTCTGTGATAAATTACACATTCTTCTCTCCCCTTGTTAAATATTTACCAAACAAAGTCATTATATAGCGGAACAGCCTTCATTTCAAGTATTTTCAGACCAGGGAAACTGGTAATTGTGTTATTGTTAAGATTTTGACAGTATATTTTCCATATCACCATTTACTTATGGATTTGAATGATAGAACCACGGTCCATCAGGAGACCGTTTCCGAGGCATTCATATCGGATTCTTTCTTCTAAAAGAAAGTTTTTCAGATCATGGCCGTAATGATATCTGGAGAGATCACCACTGATCAGCAGAATATCACCACTATTCCCGTGAACCAGCGAAAGCGCACCGCCTATAAAACCGTACGGAAAACCTGACAGAGAGACATTTGAGTGTTTTCTGTAAAAGACTTTCTTTCCATTTTGAACAAGCAGTTCAGCAATACCTCTGTCTTCAGTGACGAAGGCGCTGTTTCCCACATAAGCGCACGAGCACCTTGTATAACCCTGCCGGGTATGAATGAGTTTTCTTTGAGAATCATGTGCCAGATTCAGTAGAATACTATCCGTATTCTCGAGCTTGTGTAGAAAAAGATCTTCAGTAATCAGTGCGTTTAAAGAAATGTGATGAGGATAGGGGAGTCTCACGGAAGATTCACCTTTGACCAGATGACGGGCATGAGAAAAAATCTCACTGTATTTCGCGTGAGACAGATCATGATGACTGATCAGCGTCTGGTCAATGGAGGCGAACTGAAGATCAGGGTGACCATCTACAGCCTCGTAAAGCGCGCTGATCTTTTCAGTTGCGATAGGTTGGAAGCCCAGCTGCTGAAGTCTGTTCAGTTCGAAGTCACTGGTCCGGTAGTCGGTAATGAGATGGGATATCTGTCTGCTGCTACTCAAAATAGGAGTCACAGTCCGTATTCATGATGAAGATGGATACATCATCAACTCTTGCTCCGGAGAATATATTGATTTCATCTTTCAGTATTTCTGCAAGGACATGTTTTTCTTCAAGTGAGATCGGAGGGCAGGAGACGACATCGATATGGATGAAATCGCCTAAGTTCGACTCCATATCCGACCTGAATTCAGATTCATAAAACATGACTCTGACAGCTTTATCCGCCAGCGAGAACCTTCCACCGATACGATATACAATGCTCTGGATCAGCCTGTTCTTCCGTTCATGACCGCTGCATCTTGGAAAATGTAGTTTTATGGTCAGCATAATTGAAGTCCTCCTATTATTATTAAACTCATTATATCGTATTCTTCCATACAGTTACAGGCAAAGCCACCATTATACGTCTGTTCGATTTCAATGATATCCGCTTTGATTAAAATTTGTCTCTTCAGAAGCCTGGGATGCAATAAAGTTGACGCATGTCATTAGATTGTATATAATAAAGTCAATTAAAAATTCCGATCACGATGAACAGGACGAGTAATGACAGGAATCTTCGAAGAGAGGGCGGACCCGGCTGCAAGCTGCCTAAGATGACCATCATGAAAACCACCTGGGAGTGTAATACGAAGACGAGAGTATAAGTATTTACGTTTGCCGCGTTAAGGTATTTAAGCGAAGTGATGATACATCACTTTAATTAGGGTGGAACCACGATGACTCGTCCCTTTCCAGGGATGGGTCTATTTTATTTTATTGGAGGAGATAACATGATCAATCTGAAACTGAAAGACGGCAATATCATACAGGTCGAAAAGGGCTCAACTGTAAAAGATGCTGCCTTCGCCATCTCATCCGGCCTAGGCCGCGCAGCTATGGCAGGAAAGGTAAACGGAAAGAGAGTAGACCTGCGCTATGTGCTTGAAGAGGATGCTGAACTTGAAATCAGGACCTTTGACGACGAGGACGGAAGACATGCTTTCAGGCATACTTCATCCCACATCCTGGCTCTGGCTGTAAAAAGACTGTTTCCAGGAGTGAAGCTAGCCATCGGGCCTGCCATTGAAGAAGGCTACTACTACGATTTTGATAAGGAAGGAAGCTTCACCGCAGAAGATCTTGTGAGAATCGAAGAAGAGATGAAAAAGATCGTAAAGGAAGACCTTCAGCTCGAACGCTACACACTACCAAGAAATGAAGCGCTGAAGCTAATGGAAGATATGGGTGAACCTTACAAGGTTGAGCTCATCAATGATCTGCCTGAAAATGAAGTGCTTTCATTCTACAAGATGGGTGAATTCACTGATCTTTGTGCAGGACCGCATATTCTTTCCACAAAATCCGTCAAGGCTTTCAAGCTTACACAGGTAGCAGGTGCTTACTGGAGAGGTTCGGAAAAGAACAAGATGCTATCAAGAATCTACGGCACATCATTCCCTAAGAAGAATGAACTAGACGAATATCTTGCCAAAGTGGAAGAAGCCAAGAAACGTGACCACAACAAGCTGGGCAGAGAGCTGGACATCTTCACGTCCTCCGATCTCATCGGACAGGGACTTCCTCTGTTCAAGCATAAAGGAACAAAGATCCTTCAGGTGATGAAAAGATTCATAGAGGATGAAGAAGAGAGCAGAGGTTATGAGTATACTCAGACACCGCTCATGTCAAAATCGGATCTTTTCAAAATTTCTGGACATTGGGACCATTATAAGGACGGCATGTTCATCATGTGTCAGGATCCTCATGGACACGGCGATCTTTTCGGTGAGGACGTGGAAGGGGAAGTCATGGCTTTAAGACCGATGACCTGTCCGTTCCAGTTCGCCATCTACAATTCCGATCAGCACAGCTACAGAGATCTGCCCATCAAGATGGGGGAAACTTCCACTCTGTTCAGAAACGAGTCTTCAGGAGAAATGCATGGCCTGACAAGAGTCAGACAGTTTACCATTTCTGAAGGACATCTGATTGTAAGACCTGATCAGCTGGAAGAGGAATTCAGAGGTGTACTTGACCTGACAAACTATGTCATGGAGACACTGGGTATTAAAGAGGACATCACTTACCGCTTCTCCAAATGGGATCCTAAGGACACTCATAAATACATCAACAATCCTGAAGCGTGGGAAAGTACTCAGAATATCATGAGAGAAATCCTCAATCATGCAGGCATCGATTATGTCGAAGCTGAAGGTGAAGCGGCTTTCTACGGACCTAAACTGGATCTTCAGATGAAGAACGTGCACGGAAAAGAAGATACAATCATCACAGTTCAGATTGACTTCGCTCTGCCTGGCAGATTCAATATGACTTATGTAGACAGCGACGGGCAGAAGAAGCATCCGTTTGTCATCCATAGAACATCCATCGGATGCTATGAGAGAACACTTGCGATTCTCATCGAAAAGTATGCCGGAGCAATGCCGCTATGGCTTGCACCTGTTCAGGTTAAGCTTCTTCCGATCTCCGAGAAATATCACGATTATGTGGAAAAGGTTCTTGCCGAGATGAAGAAAAAGGGAATCAGAGCTGAAATGGATGGAAGAAACGAGAAAATCGGTTATAAAATCCGTGAAGCCAGAAATGAAAAGATACCTTATTTCGTCGTCATAGGCGAACAGGAACAGGAAACAGGAACACTTTCTGTAACAAGCCGTGAAAAGGGCGATGAAGGAAAAATCGACATGAAATCATTCATCGAAAGAGTGGTCCATGAAGACGAAACAAGATTCAATTATCATTTTGCCGAAAAAGATAACAAAGAGCAGAATTAGAGGTCACGAATTGAATAAATGTGTTGAATGTGGCAAAGAAGGTGACACACACCATATCATTCATAAAGATGAAGGCGGCCTTGAATATCCGCTGAACAGGATCTATCTCTGTGATGAGCATCACAGGGGACAATATGGTCCTCACCGAGATTCCGAAGTGGATATGGAATATAAGAAAGAACTGCAGAGTAAACTGCATGACCTTTTTCCGGAGACCTTCTACAGGGAAGAGGAAATCAGAAAAAGAGCGCAGCTTTCTAACAGTCTTCTGAGAAACCTTGTGAAAACCCTGAAAAGAGATAAGGAAGGCTTCAGAAAAGTAGACATCATAGACTTTCTCATGAGCGGATACCAGCTGGTCGAGGATGAAGAACATGATTTTCTTATCTGACTCATGTCTCGCTTGGAATCCGGATTAAGAAAGACGCAAGATAATTTGCGTCTTTCTTCTTTGGAAAAAAGACTTGACTCTTTCTCTCTAAATGATATCTTTTATATAGAAAAGTTTATATCAGGAGGAAAAGCATGAAAGCAGCAGTGATTTACTCTTCGAAAACCGGATACACCAAAAAATACGCCGACTGGATTGCAGAAGAACTTTCCGTTGAGGCGTATGATCTGAAGAAACTCAGTAAACCGTATGAGGTGCTTTCGGATAAGGAAGTCCTTATCTATGGCGGAGGACTATACGCCATCGGTATCAACGGGCTTAAAGATATCCTCACCCCGGAGAGAGCAGGCTCTCTTAAAAAGATCGTGATATTCACTACGGGGCTGTCTCACGATTCGTCGGAAGTGAGAAAAGAGATATACGAAAACAATCTGAAGCAGTATACTCAGAAGAACATTTCTCTGTACTACTTTCGCGGAGGTTTCGATTTCGCAAGACTCGGCTTTGTCGATAAGGTTCTTATGAGACTTCTGAAGCTGAAAATCACACGGAAGCAGAAGAAAGGAAACTCACTGACATCAGACGAAAAAGGAATGCTTGCAGTATTTCAACGTAAGGTTGATTTTACAGACAGGAAATCTTTGGATAAACTCATTTCGGAAATTCAATTAACTGAAGCATAACAGACCACGTACAAATAAAAGGACTGAATCATTAGGAGAAATATGAGAGATTTTATAATTGCAGCAGTTATCGGATACCTGCTGGGAAACATACAGACATCCTATATTTTAGGTAAATATGTCAGAAAAGTGGACATCAGAACATTGGGGCAAGGGAATGCAGGCGCATCAAACGCAGTAGAGTCGCTTGGATGGAAATTCGGCGCAGTTGTCGCGATCGTTGATGTGCTTAAGGGAGTAGCTGCTGTTCTGCTTGCCAGACAGCTGTTTAATGCAGGCTTTAATGCACAAGGCGCGCCAATTCTCTACATCGCAGGCTACTCTGCAGTCCTTGGACATATCTATCCGTTCTTTATGAACTTCAAGGGCGGAAAAGGCACTGCTACGATGATCGGCATCCTTCTGGGCATGAATCCCTTATATGGCCTCATCGGTATTCTGATCATCATCGCAACGACCTTCATCACTGATTATATTGTAGTGGGCACACTTGCACTGGTCTTCTATATTTCAGCCATGACGTTTTTCAAAGACATGGGTCTATTGCCCATAATCATCTCCGTTCTGGGCGGACTGCTCAGCCTGAAGCTTCACCTGCCTAATTACAGAAGAATACAGGAAGGTCGGGAAACAAAGCTGTCAGCAGTTCTTAAACGAGACAAGGCACACCGTTAACAGAGCTATGCATCAATTCAATGAAAAAGACTGAAGAGATCAGATTCTGATCGCTTCAGTCTTTTTCATTAAAACCAGATACTGATTTCATATTCCGCATTCTCCAAAGAATCTGATGCATGAACTGAATTCAGTGAATTGTCTATTCCGTACAGTGCTCTTATTGTCCCTTTAGCAGCCTCAGGCGGATTCGTTTTCCCGTTGATCTCGCGCACCAGAGAAATCGCATTCTCTCCACTCAGGACCATTGCCACTAGTGGACTTCTTGTAATATAGGTCATCAGCCTTTCGAAATAGGGTCTTCCCACATGTTCTTCATAATGTCTGCCGGCAAGATCGATGTCTGCATGAACCATTCTCAGTGCAGTCACCTTCAATCCTCTTTCTTCATACATACTGATGATTTTTCCGATAAGATTTCTTTCAACTGCATCGGGTTTGATGAGAACCAGTGTTTTTTCCATATATTTCTCCTAATCGCTTATTTTCTTCATTATATCAGCTGGCAGTGCTGATTTAAAGGATTTGCGATAAGTTAGGCCATGCCGTCTGCTATGTTATAATAATTGAAACAAAAGCGCACGAAGAGGTGATTAACTATGAAAACAAATGAGATCCATCCTTTCGGTCCGATTTATGATGAAAATTCCAGAGTGCTGATTCTTGGCAGTTTCCCATCCGTTAAATCCAGGAATGAAAAATTCTTCTATGCACACCCTCAGAACCGCTTCTGGAAAGTGATGAAAGCCGTCACAGGATATAATGGGGACATCAGCGAAATTGAAGGAAAAACCGCCATGCTCCTTGAAAACCATATTGCCCTCTGGGACACCATAGCAGCCTGTGAAATAGAGGGATCAAGTGACTTGAGCATTCGTAACGTCAAGGTAAACGATCTTTCTGTGATTCTTAGTCGCGCGGATATTAAAGCGGTATACTGCAACGGAAAAACTTCATATGAGCTGTACAGAAAATATCTGGAAAAAGATACGGGTATTTCTGCAGCAACACTCCCATCCACCAGTCCCGCCAATGCCTCATGGACACTGGAAAAACTCACCGGAAAATGGAAAGAGGAACTGTCTTCCTATATCATGAAATCTGTATAGCTATCCCTTATCTCTCGTGAGCAGCTTCCTATGCAGGTGATCGATCCCCGCTGCACCTATAGGTGCCGTGATGATGATTGCTAGGACAGCTACACTGAGAATGGTATTACCTGCCAGAACACCCTGACTTAGGGGTATTGTTCCAATAGCCGCCTGCACTGTGGCTTTTGGGAGATACGCGACTGCAGTGAAAAGCTTCTCCTTCAGATTAAGATCCGTCTTTAGAAGACTCAGAAATACACCTGCAGTTCTAAAAAGCAGTGCGGACAGAATCAGAATCACACTGCTCAGTCCGACACCTGAAAGGGCACGAATCTCAACAGCAGCACCCACCAGGACAAAGAGAAGTATTTCAGCACCTACCCATATTTTGGAGAATTTCCCAAGAAGCCTTTTCGCCAGATTTTCGTTATTCTTCAGTATGGTTCCACCAAGAGCCATCACTGCCAGAAGACCCGATAACGGAAGGATCGGAGCGATAAAATCTTCGAAAGTGACAAAGAGAAATGCCGCACTGAGAATGATGAGGACCTTGATGGTGTCTCTGATGTGCAGAATCCTGAAAACTCTGACCATGATGACGCCTGAGATGATGCCAAGAAGAAGACCTGACAGTACTGCAACGGGCAACGAAAGGAATACACCCGCACTCATCGCCGTCCCTTTATAGAGACCCATGAATGCTGTAAAGAGTATGATGACATAGATATCATCTACCGAGGCTCCGGCAAGTACCATCTGGGGAATACGTTTCTTCTTTCCATATCCGCTTTCCATGAGACGGATCATCCTTGGAACAACCACCGCAGGTGATACTGCACTAAGAACTGCACCCAGAATGAGTGCCTCGATGTAGGTAATTCCAAGCAGGAGCGGTGCCAGTAGTGTGACTGCAATAATTTCAAATGTTGCAGGCAGAAAACTCATGAATAGGGCAGGTCTGCCTACTTTTTTCAGGTCCTTGAGATCCAGCGTAATTCCTGCTCGAAGAAGAATGACAATCAGAGCGATCTCTCTTAAATCTTTTGAGATGCTTAAGATATCCGGAGAAATCAGATCAGAACCCTGAGGGCCAAGAAGAATTCCTGTAAAAATCAGACCGATGAGTCCTGGTATCTTGAACCGATTTAATATTCCACTTAAGGAAAAGCCGATAATGAGAATTAGTGAAAGACTAAATAACATAGAATACCTCCAAGTATTTCATATATGATGCCAAGTAAAAAAGCCGATGACTCTGCAAGGACTTGCAGAAGTCATCAGCTGTAACAAGCAGTCTTGGCAAATGCCATGGGAGAACTTCATTCCCAACTTTTCTATATTATCACAGGTTAAGAAGAGAATAAATACCTGCATAAAAAAACAGGTACCCTAAGGTACCTGCTGGAGAGTGATAGGGGTGTTTTGTAGTAATTATCTGTTTCTTCCGAAACCGTTGCCTCTGCCTGCGCCGTCTCTGTTTCCAAATCTGAATCCGCCACCGTTCATCATTCCGCCACCGTTCATCATGCCGCCGCCTAAGCCAGTTCCGTCACAGTTTTCCTGATTTTCTTCGATGTTCTTCAGGATTTCGTCTGCACGTTCTCTTGAAAGATTTCCTTCGGTCACACGCTCCTCAATGATTTCCTTCTTCTGTTCAAACAGCTCTACCTTGAATTCATCAAGCTTACCTGCTTCTGCAGCGATTTCACCGTAGGTTTTTCCATCCTCAAATCTCTCTTCAATGATTTCCTCAACGGATTTACCTGTGATACCTGCCAGAGCTTCCTGTGGTGAGTCATACTTTGCTGCTGCAAATACTGTGATGGATGTGATTCCCATTGCCAGTGTCAGAGCACCTGCTGCGACGATGTTTCTTACATTTTTCATTCTGTTTTCCTCCTTGAATACTTTTATGATTTTATCTGGTTCCTTTGTACAGTTATAATGTACCAATGGTTTGTGTCAATAATTTGTTTTTTTGTGGCATAATTCATGTTTACTTATAAAAAAAGCATAATAAAGACAAAATAATAGATTAGAATATAGCTATAAGAAACTTAAAGGAAAGGTGAACACTCATGCAGAAAATCCTTATAGCAGATGATAATAAACAGATCACTTCCATACTCAGCGAATATGCAAAAAATGAAGGCTACGAAGCAGACATCACTTATGATGGGCTTACGGCACTGGAACATTTCAGAAACGGTACTTACGATATCATCCTCCTTGATGTCATGATGCCAGGCATGGACGGATTCGAAGTCTGCAGAGAAATCAGAAAAACATCCAATATCCCGATCATTATGGTTACCGCAAGAGGGGAAGATTTTGAACGCATTATGGGCCTGGATATCGGTGCTGATGATTACATCATCAAGCCTTTTTCACCAGGTGAAGTCATGGCGAGAATCAGAGCCATCTTAAGAAGAATGGACACGCTGGAAGGCAAGAGCAAAAACATCTTTACTTATGATAATCTGAAAATCGATCTCGACAGTTTCATCGTTGAGGTTGACGGAGACCCTGTAAATCTCACAAAGAAGGAAATCGAGATTCTGTGGACGCTGACAACCAGCAAAAATAAACTTTTCACTCGAGAAAATCTTCTGAACAGCCTCTGGGGTTATGACTACTTCGGGGATTCCAGGACAGTTGATTCCCATATCAAAAGACTGAGAGCAAAACTGGAAGGCTATCAGCATCCCTCGTGGGAAATCAAGACCGTATGGGGTATGGGATATAAATTCGAGGTGAATGATGAAATATAGAATCACCCAGAAACTGGTTCTGCTCATCACATCACTGCTGCTCATTTTCTCCGTCATTATGGGACTGTCTTTTTCAGTACTCTTCAACAGACATATGGTTGATTTTCACCGGGATGATATGGCCAAAAGAGCTGAAATCATAGCCAGCACTTTCTCCGAATATCTGGGCACGACAAGCGGAACAGGCGGTCACGGCATGGGTATGTCCGGTATGAGGGGTTTTATGCCCTACCTGCAGGTTATTGATGATATCGCCATGGGAGATGTGTGGATCGTTGATGAAAACGAGGAATTCATACTTATGGGCAGAACTTCCCAGATCAACTACCGGGAACTTCCTGAAGCTGCAAGTGAGGTTATTGAAGCCGCAATGGAAGGCAAAATCTCCTTCAGTGAGGATTTCAGTGATGTGCTTGGTGTAAGGACCCTTACCGTTGGTGCTCCTGTTCCTGATGAAACGCAGACTCAGGCAGTGGTGCTACTTCATGCCCCAATTGGCGGATTGGAATCTGTCACCTTGAGCGGTCTGAGAATCTTTGCTGTAAGCAGTCTGGTCGCACTGGTTCTTTCCAGTATGCTTGCTGTCATACTCTCCATGAAATTCGTCAGACCACTTAAAAAGATGACAGCTGCTGCATCAAGACTTGGTGAAGGCGACTACAGCGCAAAAACCGACATTCGTCAGAATGATGAAATCGGAGATCTCGCCCTCACTCTGGACACTCTTTCGGAAAGACTGGATGAAGCTTCACGAGAAAGCGAGCGTCTGGAACAGTCAAGAAGAGATTTCATCGCAAGTATTTCCCATGAACTCAGGACACCAGTCACTGTACTTAGAGGTTCACTGGAAGCCCTGAAAGACAAAGTCATAAGAGATCCGAAACTTGTTGAGGAATATCATAATCAGATGCATCTTGAGATTCTCGCACTGCAGAGACTTGTCGATGATCTGCTCAGCCTGACCAAACTTCAGAATCCGGATTTTAAAATGCAGATGGAAGACGTCAACCTCAGTGAAGTTCTCAGTGATGTGGTCAGAAGCATGGGTACTGTGGCAAAGGAAAGGGACATCACGATTCTCTACAATAACCCCTATGATTTCCTTTCGTATCATGGCGATTATGGACGCCTGAGACAGATGATTATGGCTGTCCTTGATAATGCTGTGAAGTTTTCCAGGCACTCCAGTAAAGTGAGTGTTGACGTTTCATGTAGAGAAGACGAATGCAGAATTATGGTGGAAGATAATGGACAGGGAATTCAGAAGGAGGATCTGGACCGCGTATTTGAACGATTCTACCGCCATAAGGGTGCTGAAACCTTCACCGGTACAGGACTTGGACTCTCCATCGTCAAGGAAATTGCCGACCGCCATGGAATCCATATCGGCGTTAGTAGTGAACCTGAAGTTAAAACTGTATTCACATTCACCTTCACAGTAGGAAGATCATTACCATCTTCTTGATTTGTGCCTCACTATAAGGTATGATGGATCAGTGCTGAAAAACATTTCAATCTGCTGTTGACACAGCTTGACGATGTGCTATAATAGTACAGTACAAGAAGAAACTACCGTTTCTCACCTTACGACTCGCGTTGTACGGTTAACAATTCATTTCTTTAGTGAATTCGAGGACGGTATATACCGTCCTTTTTTAGCGTTCCGACGCTGGAAAAGGCATACTAATTCCGGAGGTGAAAATTATTAAACAAAACAACCCGATTAATTATGAAATAAGGGAAAAAGAAGTAAGACTTATTTCAAGCGAAGGCGAACAGATGGGTATAGTATCTTCAAAAGATGCCCTTAGACTAGCTGAGGAACAGAATCTTGACCTGGTCATGATCTCTCCGACCGCTAAGCCACCCGTATGTAAGATCATGGACTTCCATAAGTTTACATATGAGCAGTCTAAGAAGGAAAAAGAAGCCAAGAAAAATCAGAAGGTCATTACTTTAAAGGAAATCAGATTCAGTCCAAAGACTGAGGAACACGATATCACCATCAAGGCAAATAAAGCCAGAGAATTTCTTACAGATGGAGATAAAGTAAAAGTTACCGTAAGATTTAGAGGCCGTGAAGCAGCCTACGCAGAGAATGGATACAAAATTCTGAGTAATTTCGCAACAAAGCTAGAGGACGTTGGTACGATCGAAAAGCCATCTAAGATGGAAGGCCGTAATATGATCATGATACTGACTCCAAAGAAGTAACAAACTTTAGGAGGAATTAACTATGCCAAAAATGAAGACCCATAGAGGCGCAGCAAAGAGATTTAGAAAAACTGGAAGCGGAAAGCTCAAGAGAGGAAAAGCCTTCAGAAGTCATATCCTTACAAAGAAGTCATCTAAGAGAAAGAGAAACCTTAGAAAGACTGGGTATGTTTCTACAACTCAGGAAAAAGCAATGAGAAAGTTGCTACCATACCTATAAAAGAAGGATACAGGAGGATTAATAATGGCAAGAGTAAAAAGAGCCGTAAACGCTAAGAAAAATCATAGAAAAGTACTTAAGCTTGCAAAAGGATACTACGGTGCTAAGAGCAAGTTATTCAAGACAGCAAATGAAACTGTAATCAGAGCCCAGAGAAATTCATATATCGGAAGAAAGCTGAAGAAGAGAGACTTCAGAAGACTTTGGATCGCTAGAATCAACGCAGCTGCAAGACTGAATGGTCTAAGCTACTCAAGATTCATGAACGGTCTTAAGATTGCCGGAATCGACATCAACAGAAAGATGCTTTCAGAAATCGCAATCTACGACCCAAAGGCTTTCACTGTACTGGTTGAAACAGCTAAGTCAAAGCTGGCATAATAATAAAGGTCATTTGGTAACATACCAGATGACTTTTTTTAGTTGCAGGATTATGTGATGTTTCATAAACCATCGGAGATGACCTTCAAGAGATATGATGGAATATATCCATCAGCTGCAGTATAATATAAAAAATATGACCTTTTCGGACGATAAATAAATTATTGCACCATATTGAAATCGGCCTTTTAAAGTGTAGAATGTATTATATTGTAGACAACCGACGAGAAATATACTATTCAGAATAAAAGAGGTGCTAGTCATGGAAACAATCAAGAAAAAAAGAATGATCAGCCCGTTTAAGATACTGGCTATAGGATTTGCAACCGTCATACTGACAGGCGGCATTCTTCTGAGTCTCCCAGTCTCCAGTATCAGCGGTGAATCAACAAGTCTTCTGGACTCGATTTTCACTGCCACATCCGCTGTATGTGTAACGGGACTTGTTGTAGTAGATACAGGGACTTACTGGTCGTTATTCGGACAGGGTGTGATCCTCACACTGATCGAAATCGGAGGTCTCGGCTTCATGGCAATGTCCACGATCTTTGCACTTCTTGTAGGAAAAAGAATCTCCCTTCGAGAAAGACTCATCATGCAGGAAGCCTATAATACATTTACTCTTCAGGGAATTATCAGTCACGTAAGATACATGCTCATTTTTACGGTTACCGTACAGGGCATCGCATCACTGATCCTCATGACTCAGTTTATCCCGCTTTATGGAGTCGGAACAGGTATCTATTATGGTGTGTTCCATTCCATATCGGCATTCAACAATGCCGGATTTGACCTTCTAGGCGATTTCACTTCATTAACCGTCCTGAATGAAAACAAGATCATCCTGATTACCATTGGCATGCTCATAAATATAGGTGGACTTGGGTATCTTGTATGGAGAGAAATTTTCGGAAGTATAAAAACGAGAAAAAAGCTGAAGAATTTCAGTCTGCATACCAAGGTCGTTCTGATGATTTCTGCTGTGCTTCTCATAACCGGTACTCTGGCTATGCTGATATTTGAATGGAACAATCCGGTGACAATGGAACACATGACGTTCGGAAATAAGCTGACGAACTCATTTTTCTCAGCCACAACCCCCAGAACGGCGGGATTCAACAGCATCTCAAACTCTGACATGACTGCAGCCAGTAAGCTTGTGACGATGATCTACATGTTTATCGGAGGGTCTCCCGGATCTACCGCCGGTGGTGTGAAAACTACCACATTAGGCATTGTCATCTTCACACTGATCTCTGTTCTGAAAGGCAGAGACGAGACGGAAGTTTTCGGCAAGAGACTTAGCCAGCCGACCGTTTACCGTGCGGTTTCAGTATTCATGCTGGGTATATCCATTGTAATCGTCGGTGTGATGATCCTCTCTATATCGGAAGTGGGTGCAGCATTCGAAATAATTCTTTATGAGGTGCTTTCTGCATTCGGCACAGTAGGGCTTACTCAGGGTCTGACACCGACACTATCAATCACAGGTAGAGTCGTGATTACCATCATCATGTATCTAGGTAGAGTAGGACCGCTTACTGTTATGCTCGCACTGGCAGGTAAACAGGAGAAAGTAAACATCAAATATCCAGAAGGAAAACTTCTGATAGGTTAAGGAGAAAAAGGGATGAAATCAAAACAGTTTATTGTAATAGGACTTGGCAGGTTTGGGCAAAGCGTGGCTAAAACGCTTTTTGATATGGGATACGATGTGCTCGCAGTGGATGACGATGAGACCATCGTTCAGGAAATCGCAGATTCAGTCACCCATGCAGTAGCAATGGATGCGACCGATGAATATGCATTAAGGACCCTTGGCATCAGAAACTTTGACATAGCGGTCGTTTCCATCGGTACCAATATCCAGTCTTCAATCATGGTCACTCTGAACCTCAAAGAAGCGGGTGTCAAAAAAGTTGTAGCTAAAGCCACAAATGAAATGCATGCAAAACTTCTTTCTAAAATCGGCGCAGACCGCGTGATACTACCGGAAATGGATATGGGCATAAGAGTTGCTCATAATCTCGTATCCGCAAACATTCTCGATTTTATCGAGCTTTCTCCTGATTATTCCATTATAGAAGTCACTGCACCCAGCCACTGGATGAATCAGGATATCAAAACGCTTGATGTCAGAGCAAAATACGGCATCAACATTATGGCCATCAAATCAGAAGATAACATCAATATATCTCCAAGTGCGACGGATCAGATCAAAGAAGGCGATGTTCTGGTGATCATCGGTTCCATTAAAGATCTGTCTAAAATCGAAAGTCTGATCAGCAATGACTAATATTCAGCATATTGAAAGCAGAAACAACGGAAAAATCAGGGCATTCAAAAAGCTCAAGGAGAAAAAGCACAGAACGAAAGAGGGGTTATACCTTGTAGAAGGTTTCAGACTGCTCGAAGAGGCTTTTAAAGCGGGTAAAACAGTACACGCTGTCCTTTACACAGAAGAAAAGGAAGAGGATTTCAGCCGTTACATCAGACCCTACATTGAAAGAGAAGAGGTCTACCTGGCCAGTCAGGATGTCATCATGGAACTATCTTCAACTGTACATCCTCAGGGCATCATAGGAATCGTTTCCATCGACGAATCATCTTTTACAGATATTCCGATATCCTATGAAGATACTTCGCTTTTCATATACCTGGATGGGCTTCAGGACCCCGGGAATTTCGGTACGATCATAAGATCTGCCCATGCTTCAGGGGCAAAAGGCATCATACTGGGTAGAAATACTGTAGATGCATTCAGTGAAAAAGTGATTCGAAGCTCCATGGGCTCCATATTCCATATGCCCATCTACCAGAACGGGGAAGAAATGCTCAGTCGTCTGCTTGCAAAAGGATACCAGCTTGCAGTAACCAGTCTGCTTGCGAAGAAAAACCTCTATCATGAGGACCTCACCGGAAATCTTATTGTTGCCATAGGCAATGAAGGAAGTGGAATTACAGAAGAAATCGCACAGAAAGCCGATACACTTCTGAAAATACCCATGCCCGGAGGTGCTGAAAGCCTCAATGCTGCAGTAGCAGCCTCAATTGTGCTTTTTGAACGGGTGCGTCAGCTGGAATGGACGCAGTTTTCCTGAAGAATACAAATTACATATTGATAAATCTGTACATATCTTCTATAATAATGAAGATACAAATGAAATAATTATGCGTTGATAAAGAGAGTAGCTGCAAAAGCTTCTATTAAGGGAATGAAAGCCATGGACTGTAAGCTTTCTGTAGGAGTCTGCCGTGAAGTTCACTTTAGAGCATCAGAGGGGAAGTAATAGTAGTCTCTGACGGGTAAACCGATATATTTAACTGAGCGGGCGGGTAATTACTCGTCAAGCAGGGTGGTACCACGGAACAATCCGTCCCTTTTTAGGGGCGGTTTTTTTATTTTAACGAACGGAGGAAATTATGCGCGAACAAATTGAAGCCATCAAAAAAAGTTTTAATGAGAAACTGGAACAGCTGAAATCGGGCGAAGAACTTGAAAAACTGAGAGTGGAGTATCTGGGCAAAAAAGGTGAGTTCACTCAGATCTTAAGAAGTATGGGGGGACTTTCTCCTGAAGATAGACCTTTAATGGGTAAACTGGTCAATGAAGCAAAAGATGAGCTGGAAGAGAAAATCCAGTCGCTGAAGGAAGTCATTAGAGAAAGATTGACCAGCGAGAAGCTGCAGAATGAAGTCATCGATATCACTCTTCCAGGCATAAAGTCGCCCATGGGTGGAAAGCATCCGCTCATGATCACCATGGAGAAAATCGAAGACATCTTCCTTGAGATGGGATTCACCATCGAGGAAGGTCCTGAAGTGGAGCTTGATTACTACAATTTCGAAGCCTTGAACATTCCCAAGGATCATCCCGCAAGAGGAGAACAGGATACGTTCTATATCGATGACAATATCGTTCTAAGAACCCAGACTTCTCCTGTTCAGATCAGAACCATAGAAAACCAGAAGCCACCAATCAAAATGATCTCCCCGGGAAAGGTATACCGGTCTGACGATGTGGATGCGACCCATTCACCGATTTTCTACCAGATAGAAGGCCTTGTGATCGATAAGGGGATCACTTTTGCAGATCTTAAGGGTACACTGGAGCAGTTTGTCAAGAAGCTGTACGGAGACGACATCAAAACCAAATTCAGACCTCATCATTTCCCTTTCACTGAACCATCCGCCGAAATGGACGGAACATGCTTTGTCTGTCATGGGGAAGGATGTAAAGTCTGCAAAGGAGAAGGATTCATAGAACTTCTTGGCTGCGGTATGGTCCATCCTGAAGTGCTGAAAAAGGGCGGAATCGATCCTGAAGTCTATTCCGGATTTGCATTCGGGTTTGGTCTTGACAGAATGACCATGCAGAAATTCGGCATCGATGACATCAGACTTCTGTACGAAAGTGACATGAGATTTCTGAAGCAGTTCAAGTAGGAGGGAGAAAAAAATGAAATTACCGATAAAATGGTTAAAAGATTATGTAGATATATCCGTAGACGGAAAAACACTGGCAGATGATCTGACGCTGTCCGGTTCTAAAGTTGAAGGACTGGAAAACCCCTTCGACATCATTCAGAATGTAGTCACATCCAAAATCATAAAGATCGAAAAGCATCCTGAAGCAGACAAGCTTTTTGTCTGCAGCATCGATATCGGTGCGGAGGAACCCACGCAGATCGTGACCGCGGCGACCAATATGAAAGAGGGAGACATTGTACCTGTCGCGCTTCATAATTCAGTGCTCTGGGAAGGGGTAAACATCAAGAAAGGTAAGCTTCGTGGGGTCATGTCCAACGGCATGTTCTGCTCGGAAGAAGAACTGGGACTGAAGGACAAAGGAACCTGTGACGGACTTATGATCATGCCGGCTGACACGAGCATAGGTATCGACATCAAGGAAGCATTGGGCTTAAACGGCGGTATCCTGGATCTAGAGATCACCTCCAACAGACCCGACTGTCTCAGTATCCTCGGACTTGCCCGAGAAGTCTCCGCAATCTATGAGCTCCCTCTGAAGTCACCAAAGATGAGCTTCGACGCCAAAAAATCCGATGTGGAACCGGTAAAGGTTTCCCTCGACACCCCACTTGCAAGAAGATACATGGCAAGAGAAATTACCGATGTCAGAATTTCCGAGAGCCCGGAGTGGATGAAATCAAGGCTACTCGAAGCGGGCGTAAGACCCATAAACATTATGGTGGATATCACAAATTTCGTCATGCTTGAACTGGGTCAGCCTCTTCATGCCTTCGACAAGAGAGAGATTTCTTCCGGTATCATACGCGTAACGGAGTCTTTGGGCGGAGAAACCTTCACTACACTGGACGAGACTGAACGTAAGCTGAAAGAAAAAACGATCCTCATCAATGACGATGAAAAAATCATCGGCATTGCAGGAATCATGGGCGGTCTGGATTCTGAAATCAAGGAAGACACAACCAATGTGATCATCGAATCAGCAAACTTTGACGGGGTCAGCACAAGAAATGCATCAGGTTACCTCAACCTACGAACAGAAGCTTCAACCCGTTTTGATAAAGATATCGATCCTAACCTCGTACCACTTGCTATGGACAGAGTCTGTGCACTGATTGAGTCCCTAGGCGCCGGTAAGGTCCTGAGCTACACGGTTGATGTCTACAACGAGAAGAGAGAAAGCAATCATCTTGAAGTTCCGGTTTCCTATATCAACGGATTCCTTGGCACTGAGATCTCATCTGAGAGAATGATGACCATCCTTGAAAGCCTCGATATCCGATGCTCTCTAAATGAAGATGTGCTCGTTATCGACACACCGACTTTCAGAAATGATCTTGCCATTAAAGAGGACATTGCTGAAGAGATCGCAAGAATTTACGGCTACAACAACATCGAAGCGACAATTCCGCATGTCAATGCACCAAGAGGCGGAAGATACAGACATCAGATACTAAGAAGAAAACTGGAAAACTATCTGGTGGCTCAGGGACTTTATGAGTCCATCAGCTACAGCTTCATTTCGAGAAAAGACTTCGATAAGATTATGATCCCATCTGATTCACCACTGAGAAATGCTGTAGAGATCAGAAATCCTCTGGGCGAAGATTTTTCAGTGATGAGAACATCACTTCTTTCCTCCATGATGGAGTCTTTAAGCCGTAATGAGGCAAGAAGCAATGATGAAGCTTATCTTTATGAAATAGGAAAAATATATCTTAAGGAAGAGGGCAATGTTCTTCCGCTGGAGAAAGAGATACTCACTATTGGAATGTACGGTAAAGATCTGTTCTTCAATCTTAAAGGAATCATTGAAGTCATCGCAGAAGAATTTGCTCTGGAGGAAATCAGTTTCAGAAGAAGCACAAATCCGTTCTTCCATCCAGGAAAGTCAGCAGAAGTACTGGCTGGCAGAAAGGTTCTTGCATCCTTCGGTGAAGTTCATCCCAAGGTTCTTTCCAATTACGGAATGGACAAACCATCCTATGTGCTGGAAATGGATCTTAAAATGCTCTATGATCTGGCAGTCCTTGACCGTAAATATACCGAGATTCCGAAATATCCTTCAGTGACAAGAGACATTGCGGTGCTCATCGATGATGCCGTACTTGTCCAGGAGATGGAGACCATATTCAGAAAGCAGGGAGGAAGTCTTCTTGAAAGCTATAAACTCTTCGATGTCTACAAGGGTAAACAGCTTCCTGAAGGCAAGAAGAGCGTAGCCTACAACCTTGTCTACCGCAACAGGGAAAAAACACTGACCGACAAAGAAGTCGGCAAGGTTCATGACAAGATTGTCAGGACACTTGAACATGTTCTGGGTGCAACGCTTAGATAGCTCTATGTATCTCCGTATCTGCCTGAATTAAAGAATCATCCGCATACGTTTTTCGTGAATGCGGATGATTTTTTTCATGAAAAAGATTATAATAGTCTATACGGGGTTTAATTTTTTGAATATTTGAAATTAAAGCATGTTATGATAGATACAATAAAGAACTTCACTGAAATAAGGGGGACAACTACGCATGAACAAAGTCACCGTAAGAATATGTGGCCAGGATTATGTCATCAAAGGAAACGAAAACGACGATTATCTACGGAAAGTAGGCAAGGAGGTCAACCAGCTGATCACTTCCATCATGGAAAAGAATCATCAGATCGACACCTCATCAGCATCCGTCCTCGCCGCATTGAATGCGATAGATAGGGTCTACAAAAAGGATCTTGAGATCGAAGCCATCAAAAAGGAAGAAGGATCTGTCTACAAGCAGACTGAAGGTCTGAAAGCAGATGTCACAATACTCGAAGAAGCACTGGACAAGATGGAAAAGGAAAACCAGAAACTCTCCGAAAAGATTTCGAGCTTCAAGAATGCCGATCAGAAAGACAGGCTGAATAAGGACCGTGAGATCAAACGTCTGGAAACTGAGCTGAGACTGACTCAGGACAGCGCTAAGGAGTACAGGGACGAAAACGAGACCCTCTCAAAGCTCAATAAGGAACTGAAGTTTGAACTGCAGTCGTACAAGTACAAGGTTCTTGAGCTGCAGAAAAAACTCTTTGATACTCAGCTGACTCAGACTAAAGATGTGAAAGAGAAGAAAGAGAAGAATCCTATTCTGAAAGAAAAATCGAAATAAGTTTCATTTACGGCGCTCTGAAATATCAGCCGGCAAGATGAAATCACAAAACCGGAGCTGACAATGGTTCAGTTCCGGTTTTGTGATATAATGGATAAGGAAAATTTTAGATAGATGAGGTAGATGAATTTGAATAATATAGAACTGCTTGCACCTTCAGGAAGCATGGAGTCGCTCGTCATGGCGGTACAGAACGGAGCTGACGCTGTTTATCTTGGTGGGACAAAATTCTCTGCCAGAGCATATGCAACGAATTTTACAGAAAAGGAACTGGAAGAAGCTGTAGATTACTGTCATAGCTATGGCGTCAGAGTGAATATCACCCTGAATACCCTGCTCAAGGACGATGAAATTGAGGAGGCTGTTTCCTATGCACAATATCTGTATCGTATCGGTGTGGATGCTCTTATCGTTCAGGATACGGGCCTCATCTACAGACTGAGAAGCACACTCCCCGAGTTTGAGCTTCATGCATCGACTCAGCTTACCGTCCATAATGGAGATGGTGCGCTCTACTACACGCATAAAGGAATTAAAAGAATCGTCCTTGCAAGGGAACTGTCGTTTGATGAAATCAGATACATCAGCAGAGATCTTGGCGTAGAAACTGAAATCTTCGTCCATGGTGCACTCTGCATCAGTTACTCCGGTCAGTGCCTTATGAGCAGCATCTTAGGCGGGCGAAGCGGAAACCGAGGAAGATGTGCCCAGCCGTGCAGGCTTCCTTATGATCTCCTTGATGAGGAGAATGAATCGAAGGCCAAAGCCTACCTTATGAGTCCCAAGGACATCAGTGCGGTGGACAATATGGATGAAATCATAGATTCAGGCGTGTACTCCCTTAAAATCGAAGGAAGAATGAAAAGACCTGAATATGTGGCCGCAACAGTGAAGTATTTCAGAGAAGAGATAGAAGGCAGGAAAGAGAAGTACCATCGCGAAAACCTCATGAAGGTGTTCAACCGCGAAGGTCTTTCCGACGGCTACTTCCATGGAAAAACCGGGAAGGACATGATGTCCTTCAACTATCCGAAAAATACCGGCGTACCTATTGGAAAAGTCAATAAAGACGGCAGTCTAACGCTTTCCGAGCAGCTTCTTAAAGGAGACGGTCTACGTGTCGGTGAAAAGGGACTGACTGTTGAAGGCATAAGAGATGGGGCGGATGCGAAAGAAAAAGCTTCTGCTGGTGAAACAGTGAATCTAACCGGAAGAAGCAGACTGCCCGAGGGTACACTCTACAAAACCTACGATTTTGAGCTTATGGACAGTCTTAAAAGAAGTCATAACGGAATGTATGACCGGAAGATTGAACTTACGGCAAACCTCTACTTCCGTGCTGGAGAAAAAGCAAGGCTTAGCCTTACCCATAACGGGAAGGAATACATAAGGGAATCAAAAGTCGTCGAGACACCGATAAAGGCTCCTTTAAGCCTGGAACGGATTGAGGAGGCCCTCAAGAAGAGCGGAGAATCACCCTTCATCATCCGAGAGATCATAACTGAGGAATTCAGTGAAGGTTTTCTTCCTGTAAAGGAACTCAATGAGATGAGGAGACTTCTTCTGGAAGACATCGTCGGTTTTGAAGTTCAGAAAATGAAAAGAACACCTTCAGGGGACAAAGAAATCCCCTTTAAGGGCGTAACCCATGAAATCAGAAAAGGGCTTAAACTGGTTGGTGTAGCAACAAAAGATCAGCTTCAGGCAGCACTTGATCTTGGAGCCGAAAATCTTGTCCTCTATCCGTTTTACCGGGGCGAGAAGTACATCGGTTTTAAAGAGATCAGAACACTTCTGGAGACCAGAAAAGAGCTCAATCTCTACATCAAGGTTTCGAGCATCTTAAGAACCGAGCTTCATCCGATCATCGAGAGAATCAGAAAGCTAAAAGCTTATGGAAAGATCAGCGGAATCATCACAGGTAACGCCGGGGTGATCAGGCTTCTTGCAGGCGAATTCTATATCATCGGAGACTATAAGCTGAACCTTTTCAACAGCGATGCCATAAAATTCTATGATGAGGAAGTCCCCATGTCCATGATCAGCGAGGAGCTCAACCGTGCAGAGCTGAAAGAGCTGAAACACAAAGACCGCTATATCAGTCTCGTCTACGGCAGGCAGGAACTCATGCACAGTGAATACTGCCCTGTGGGTGCAGCTGTCGGCGGCATGACACGCGAAACGCCGTGCAACGAAGCCTGCATGACTCAGAACTACCGCCTGAAAGACAGGATCGGAGAAGAGTTCCCGGTCATGACGGACATCTTCTGCAGGAGCTATATCATGAACGGCAAACCCAAAAACCTTCTGGATTCGACAAAAGATCTGGAGTCCATCGGAATCAGTGCCATGAGGATCGACCTCACCACTGAATCCTTTGAGGAAGCCAGGACGATCATACAGGCATTCCTGAGCGGAGAAGCACTAACGCTTGATTCGTTCAATAGAGGACATTACAGAAGAGGTGTAGAATAGTGAAAGAAAAGAATCTGAACAAACTGGAATTCAACAAGATCAAAGAAAAGATCAAAGGCTACGCTGTCTCTTCACCAGGCAAGGAAGGGATCGGGGAGCTTGTTCCTCTTCCATCAAAAACGGAAATCGAGAGAACGCTGAAAGAAACCATGGAAGCGCTCAGCCTCCTTGAAGGAAAAGGCAGTGCGCCATTTGAGGGTGTATATGATGTTCGCGGACCCATCGGCTTTATCGGTAAAGGGGGAACCGTGAGTGCGGACAATCTTCTGAAAATCGCTAATGTCATGAAGAGTGCAAGACTGTTCAAGGACTATGTGGGCAAGGAAGAAGAGCATTATCATCTGAGGGAAATCACCTTCGGCGTCACGCCACTGCGAAATCTTGAAAGCGCGATCTACAATGCTATCGTCGGTGAAAATGAAATCTCCGATCACGCAAGCCAGGTTCTTCTTAAGATCAGAAAAGCCCTGAAGGAGAAAACAGGAAGCGTTAAGGACAAAATACAGTCACTGGTCAGAGAAAACGAAAAATATCTTCAGGACAGTATCTATACTGTCCGGGGAGACCGCTATGTCATACCGGTCAAGGCAGAGCATAAAGGACAGGTCAAAGGGCTTGTACATGATCAGAGCGCTTCAGGAGCCACACTTTTTATTGAGCCTATGAGCCTTGTGAACATCAACAATGAAATCAAGGAGCTCATGCTGAAGGAAAAAGCGGAAATCGAAAGAATTCTCATGGAACTTTCCCGTAAGGTTGAAGCGGATTATGAGGCAGTGAGAAGAAATGCTTCCATCATCTACGAGCTGGATGTGATCTTCGCCAAAGCGAAGTACTCCAGCCAGATTGATGGCACTCTCCCTGAGGTCCGGGAAGACCTTACCTTCAATCTGAAAGATGCCAGGCATCCGCTCATACCCGACAAGGAAGTGGTCCCTTCCACCATCTACATGGATGAAGGGGTTACAACCATCGTCATCACCGGACCGAACACAGGTGGTAAGACCGTTACGCTTAAAACTGTAGGTCTTCTCCATATTATGGCCATGTCAGGTGTTCTCATTCCTGTTTCCGACGGATCAAGCATCGGCTTTTTCCATGACATCTATGCAGATATCGGAGATGAACAGAGCATCGAGCAGAGCCTGTCCACTTTCTCCTCCCATATGACGAACATCGTCGGCATCCTTAATGAGGCCAATGACAAGTCTCTTGTTCTCTTCGACGAGCTTGGTGCGGGAACAGATCCTACAGAAGGTGCTGCTCTTGCCATGGCCATCCTCGAGACAATGAAAGAAAGGAAAATCAGAATCCTTGCGACCACCCATTACAGCGAGCTTAAAGCCTATGCGCTGAAATCAGACAATACCGTCAATGCTTCAGTGGAGTTCAATGTGGAGACGTTAAGGCCGACCTACAGACTGCTTATCGGAGTACCAGGTAAGTCCAATGCATTCCTCATTTCCAAAAGACTGGGACTGTCCGATGACATAATCGATCGTTCAAGAGCATTCATTGATACGGAAGCGCTTAAATTTGAGGAGCTTATTGAAAGTCTGGAAAAATCCAGAAGAGATGCCTCAAAAGATGCAAGGGATGCAGAGAACATCAAACGCGACCTGGTACGAAAAGAAGAGGAACTGAGCAAAAAGCTTGAGCGAATCGATAATATCAGAGAAAAGGCCATGAGAGACGCCAAAGCAGAAGGAAAGAAGTATCTGGAAGAGGCGAAGACCAAGGCAGACGAAATCCTCAAGCAGCTGAGGGATCTTGAGTCCAGTGTTGAGCTGAAGGACAGCAGAAGAAGTCTTCAGGATATAAGGGACAGCCTCAAAAAGGATATGGAATCCGGAGAAAGCAAAGAGCTCTTTGAACGGGTTGAAGGGAACAGAATCATTCAGTTTACTGAAGGTCAGGAAGTCCTTCTGTCCACGCTGAATCAGAAAGTCTCCATTCTGACACTGCCTGATTCCAAAGGGGATCTCATGGTCCAGGCTGGAATCATGAAGCTGAATGTCAACAAAAGGGACCTGGTTGAACTCAAGGAAGACAAAAAGCAGAAGAAATTTGAAAAACGTGAAGCCAAACTGAATCTCAAGAGTGTATCCATGAGCTGCGATGTCCGTGGAAGCGACGCACTGGAAGCCGAGCATACAGTGGATATGTACCTTGATGAAGCGGCAATGGGCGGCCTTACAGAGGTCACCATCATCCATGGTATGGGTACAGGCGTTCTGAAGGAACATCTATGGGATATGTTCAGGCACCATCCCCATGTCAGGAAATATCGTCTTGGCGAATATGGTGAAGGAGGAAAAGGGGTCACCATCATCACCCTGAGATAAAAGCATATGAAAGAAAAAATACTGGTCTCCGCCTGTCTTCTCGGCGAGAAGCTGAGATATGATGGTGGCGGATATGATCTTCCTGAGATTCAGCGCCTCAAGGAGAAATACGAGCTCATCCCCATGTGTCCCGAAGTCCTTGGCGGACTGTCCGTCCCGCGGGATCCTGCTGAGATAAAAGACGGATTCATCCTGACCGTAAACGGGAATGATGTGACAAAGAACTTTGAGGACGGTGCGCAGATCACGCTTAAATACTGCCTGCAAAACGGCATAACGAAAGCGGTGCTTAAAGCAAGAAGCCCGTCCTGCGGTAAAGACATAATCTATGACGGTACACACACAAAGAAGCTTATAGAGGGTCACGGAGTGACCTGTGCTCTTCTTCTAGAAAACGACATAGAGGTATATACAGAAAGTGAAATTGGAGGATTATGAAATGACTTTAAATGAAGCGGCAAAAATAGCAAGAGAGCTTATGATGCCACAGTGCAGAATGTGTCCCGAATGCAACGGCGTCGCCTGCAGAGGCGAAGTGCCGGGTATGGGTGGAAAAGGTTCGGGTTCAGGTTTCATGAACAACTACAGCGGTCTTAAGCAGATCATGCTCAATATGAGAACCATCCACGATGTGAGAGAACCTGATCTCAGGTTCTCTCTTTTCGGACAGGAGCTGTCCATGCCGGTGATGCCTGCACCTGTGACAGGCGTGAACATCAATATGGGCGGCAAGGTCAGCGAGGAAGACTATATCCGAGCAGTCATCAGAGGCTCTAAAAATGCAGGAATCATCCCCATGGTAGGGGACTCGGCATTCAAATCCTTCATCGAGGACAACCTTAAGGTCCTGAAAGAGGAAAGCGTATCAGGTATTCCCTTCATCAAACCCTGGAACAATGAAGAGCTTCTTTCAAGAATCGATATGGCTCTGGAATCAGATCCCCTTGCCATCGGTGTGGACATCGACTCCGCTGGGCTTGACACTCTGAAGATGCATGGACAGAGAGTAGACCCGAAATCCCTGGCCGAGCTTAAGCTCATCAGAAACCACGTAAAGATTCCGTTCATCATCAAAGGAATCATGACGGTCGAGGAAGCAAATCTTGCCGTTCTTGCCGGTGCAGATGCCATCGTGGTCTCCAACCACGGCGGAAGGGTACTTGATCATACTCCATCCACAGTTTCTGTTCTGAAAGATATTGCTGATGCCGTTTCGGGCAGATGCAAGGTGTTTGTGGACGGTGGTGTGAGAAGTGGTGTCGATGTCTTCAAGATGCTTGCACTGGGGGCAGATGCTGTCCTCATAGGCAGACCTTTCGCCCAGTATGCCATTGGTGGGGGAGAAGAAGCGGTAGAACTCTATGTGAAGAAAATCTACTCTGAACTTAAGGGTGCCATGCTCCTTACCGGCTGTCAGGATCTTAATGCCATAAGGAACTCACAGGGTAGATGCATAAAATTCGAAAACCAGAATTGATAAAGCTTTGACATTAATTTAAGGTAATTACCAATATGATGACAATCATTTCTTCCCGTTGCCAACATGATTGCCTTTGACGGCTACCTTTCACCGATTTTATATAGTTATTCTCATACAATTGCTAATGTGTAAAGGATATTTTATACTGAAAGAAGATGAACCCACCGGGTTTCATCTTCTTTTTGAAGTCCGGTGTATACGTTATCAACTCAGGAGGGGGAAACGAATTTGATTACCAGTTTAAAAGAAGTCATACTACGAGCCAATAATCAGAAAAAGTGTATTGCTGTTGCCTCGGCCGAAGACAAGGATGTCCTGATCTCTTTATCTGAAGCTGAAAGACATGGCATGGCCACTTTTCTGCTTTTCGGAGATGCGCTGAAGATCAGAGAAACCATGGAAAACAACAACCTTGTTTTCCGGAATGCTGAAATTGTTCATGCAAAATCGGCTGAAGAAGCGTCCTACGAAGCTGCCAGGGCAGTTTCAGAAGGAAGAGCGGATATCATCATGAAGGGCCTTGTGGATACTAAGGTGCTTCTTAAGGCAGTGCTGAGCAAGGATCTTGGCTTAAGAAAGAATGATCTGCTTTCCCATGTCATGGTCTATGAGCTGAAAAACTACAATAAGCTCATTCTTCTCACAGACGGAGGAATGGTCATGAAACCGACTTTGAAGGATAAAGAAAATATCATAAGAAATGCTAAGGTTCTGGGGGATATCCTTGAGCTTGATCCAATGAAGGTCGCTGCACTCTCTGCCGTTGAAAAGGTCAATCCGAACCTTGAAAGCAGTGTGGATGCAGACGAACTCTCCAAGATCTTTAAGGCAGAAGAGGGAATCGTCGTTGAAGGACCTTTATCCTTCGACATCGCCATCTCCCATGAGTCCGCAAAGCATAAGGGCGTCAAGGGAGAAGTGCCGGGAGAGGCAGATGTTCTTCTTGTTCCGTCCCTTGAAGCCGGAAACTTCCTCGGGAAGTCCTTCACCTACATGGCAGGAGCAGACAGCGCAGGCGTCATACTGGGTGCCAAGTGTCCGGTGATCCTCACATCCCGTTCAGATTCAAGTGAAGCAAAGCTTAACAGCATAGCCTTAGCCGTACTCATGACCCTATCCAAGGAGGAAAATCAATGAGATCACTAATGACAGGAAATGAAGCTCTCGCCAGAGGAGCTTATGAAGCGGGTGTGCATTTCGCATCAGCTTACCCGGGTACACCCTCAACAGAAATCCTAGAAAACCTTGCCAAATACAAAGAAGTCTACTCCGAATGGGCGCCTAACGAAAAAGTAGGAATGGAAGCCGCTTCAGGCGCATCCATAATGGGTGCAAGAGCCCTGACCACCATGAAGCACGTGGGACTAAATGTGACCGCAGATCCTTTCTTCACCATGGCCTATATCGGTGTGAACGGAGGACTCGTCATCATCAATGCCGATGATCCTGGCATGCACTCCTCACAGAACGAGCAGGACAACCGCTACTATGCCCCTCATGCAAAAGTTCCTATGCTCGAGCCTTCTGATTCTGAAGAATGCCGTGTCTTCATGCATAAAGCCTATGAAATCAGTGAAGAATTCGACACTCCTGTACTGCTTCGTACAACCACAAGAGTGAATCACTCGAAATCTCTTGTGAACCTTGAAAACAGAAAAGACGTCAGCTACAGAGAATACAGAAAGGACAAGCTGAAAAACGTCATGACACCCGGTCACGCACAGCTGAGACACCCTGTGGTGGAAGACAGACTGGAAAGCCTGAGACACTACAACAACGCTTCCAGCTTAAACAAAGTGGAGCACAATACAGATAATCTCGGGATCATCACATCCGGTATTTCCTACACCTATGCCAAGGAAGTCTTCGGAGAAAATGCATCCTATCTGAAACTGGGCATGACTTTTCCCATTCCATTCGAACTCATCAGAGAGTTTGCAGAAGGCATGCGGGAAATCATCGTCATAGAAGAGAATGAACCTTACCTTGAAAAGGAAATCAAGGCTATGGGGATTCCCTGTACAGGCAGAGAAGTCCTTCCTGTATGTGGAGAACTGAATCCTGAAATCATCAGAGAAGCATTCTTCGGCGGTGAGAAGAAAGAAATGGTCGTTCTCGAATCAAAGTCTCCCACAAGACCTCCAGTACTTTGCGCCGGCTGTCCTCATAGAGGATTCTTCAATGCACTGAAAATGGATAAGGACATCATCGCATCAGGAGACATCGGCTGCTATACTCTAGGCGCCATGGATCCCATAAACGTCACCGATACCGTCATCTGCATGGGTGCATCCATATCGGCAGGAACAGGCATGCAGAAGGTCCTTGACATGCAGGGAGACAAGAAGAGGAAAGTCTTCTCCTTCATCGGAGACTCAACCTTCTTCCATTCAGGCATCACAGGACTTGTCAATTCCATCTACAACAAGATTCCGCTGGTCACCGTCATCATGGACAACCGTACAACAGGAATGACCGGTCATCAGGAGAATCCTGGAACAGGAAAGACACTCATGGGCGAAGAAGCTGGCAATGTGGATATTCCACTGCTTGTCCGTTCACTGGGCATAAAAGAGGACAATATCAAGGTCATCAATCCGTATTTCCAGGATGATGCGAAAGCCGTCATAAAAGAAGCGAAAATGGCCACGGAGCCTTTCGTCATCATCACAACAGAGCCCTGCGCACTGATCAAGGAAGTCCAGATTCTAAGAAGAAATTCCTTCGTGGAGATCGATCAGGAGAAATGCAGAAAGTGCAAAACCTGCGTACGTACCGGATGTCCTGCCATCTATATCAAGGATGGAAGTGTATTCATCGACAGAGAAATGTGCAACGGATGTACGCTATGCTATCAGGTATGCCCATTTGATGCAATCGAAAAGAAGGGGGATCTTGTTCATGCGTAAAGAAGCCAATATATTATTTGTCGGCGTCGGCGGTCAGGGTACCATATCCGCGTCAAACCTGCTCTCTGCAGCGCTCATCGAACTCGGATACGATGTGAAGATGAGTGAAGTTCACGGAATGGCACAGCGTGGAGGAAGTGTATCCACCCAGGTAAGATACGGGATGAATGTAAACTCACCGCTCATCGAAATGGGGACAGCGGACTATATCGTTTCCTTCGAGAAGAGCGAATCGGGAAGATGGCTGAACTATCTGAGGGCAGACGGAACCATCATCTCCAGTCTTCATGAGATCAGACCTTATTCCGTCAATATGGGTAAGGAAGTCTATCCGGAAGAGATTCTTCTGGAAATGGAAAATAGAGGATTCAAAGTCATCTCTGTGGATGCCAACGTCAAAGCGATCGAGCTTGGCAATGCAAAGGCAGCCAATATGATTCTTCTTGGCATCCTTGCAAAAGAGCTTGGCCTGGAAGAGGATATCTTAAAAAACCTCATCAGGCAGTATTTCAAACCTGCACTTCAGGAAGTGAATCTGAAAGCGCTTGAAGAAGGCTTCACAAGAGTAGAAGTTCAGACAGTCTAAATCTATGCTAAAGAGGAGTTCCCGTAAAAGGAGCTCCTCTTTTTAAGTATGACGGGCATGCCGTCTGACTGTGGTGAAAGTCCACAAGGGGCGT
>NZ_DAMBTF010000013.1:0-94990 GCF_032054185.1 Proteiniclasticum sp. | reverse complement strand
ATCATACGGGGTTCTATTCTCTTTTATTTTTCCTACAATAATTTTACACTAGCATCGATAAACCAGACGTGATCATTCCCATTAAGGGAGAAATCTGCTGTCTGTGCAGATGATGAATCTGATAATTGATGTCCTATGAGGATCTTATCTGAATGAAAGAAATTGCATAGCCTCTTATTTGCTGATTTTCAGTTTTTCCTGTATCTTTTTGCCTTCATCGGAAACCAGAAATTCATAAGTGGTTTCAGGAACAAGGCTTCTGAGTTCATGGACTCTGTCTTCTTTAAGATACGCTCGTACACGAGATGCGCTGATGACCTCACCATCTGATTCCATTCTCGGAATGATGACAAGCTTCATCTCGTCCCCAAACTCTTTTTTCATCACTTCATTATATATATTCGTTGCAAAGGACAGGGGTTCTTCACCGACAAACCTTGTTGTGATCCCTAGAGCCTTGGCAATATGATTCCTGAAGATCTTCGCATCAAGGCTAGCCTGAATTTCCGTCACATCTTTATCCTCTTTCAGGAAATAAGAGGGAAAAGTCTTTGCGGAAACCATATAATCACCTGTCTCATGAATCATGACGTTTTTCAGATGGCTTGTACCCTTTCTGACCAGTTCCATCCTCACATGAGCTGGAAAAACGGATAAGTCTTCCGACAGTACAAACACATGAAGAATATCGCTTGCCTGTGCTGCCTTTTCAATCAGATACTGATGACCAAGGGTAAATGGATTGGCATTCATTACGATGCCGGAAACGCTCTGAGCTTCGATCTTTCTGGTCCTTAGCTTATCTAAGAAGTCATTGAATCCATGAACGGCTTTTTCCATAAAGACCAGGTCATCTCCCACACGTTCGATTTCTTTAAATCCTAAATATGCAAAAGACATGACCGACTGCGGTTTTGTGTAGACATAACAGGAAACGAATCCAGCCTCGAACACCTCTGTCATGAGATGGGAAATAAGAAGACTGATCACTTCCCCTCCTGTATACTGTCTGCACACAGCAATGCATTTCAGGACGTTCTGATGGCGGGATCCAGTTGCCACGAGCTTTTCCCCAGCATAGATGCCCACCGTATATTCAACCTGCTCTTCCGAACGGATTCCTGCAGCAATGAGCAGTTTTTCCCATTCTTCTCTTGCATTTCTGCTTCTTCGAATCCACATTCTCTGTATTGAATAATCCATGAAATCACTTCACTCTCCTATAGGTCTATCTGTGTACAGTTTCTCTTCATCTCATCATATATTTTTATTATACGATAACTTTTTATACCCATGTGCTTTTTATCTGCATTTTGTCGGCACATCAAAAAGAATAAAGTTCAGTATCATGGTTCATGTTCCTGATATGAACTAAACAGCATGACTATGAATCTTCTCATGCAGACATGCTGACGGTGATTCTGGAAGTATGGTAGCTGATCTATCCCTGCAATCCAAATAGAATCGTCATCACAATAACCGATCTTCTATAAAGTCATACCTTTTTTCGAAGCTGATATTGAAATCGAATCCTATAACTGGATTCGACTCATTCCCTCCATTTTGGAATAGAGTGGAAAATGAAACCATTGCATATTTCATCTTCGATCTACATAAAATGAACTCATCGTCGATAAAGTACACGTAGGAAAGACAATCGTGCACTTTATCGGTACGCATGGTTATATTTTTAACAATGCATCGCAATTCGTATATTTTAGGCGATATTTCAGTAAAGTTCTGTTGTTACAACGTTAGTAATCGTTTATACTAATATTGATTGAAACTATAAAAGTCTGTCTGGATAAAAATAAAGGAAGGTATTTTCACCTTTACCTGTTTTCTCTGGAAAGACATTCTATAAATACGTCATCATAGGAGGAAAATGCAATGACCAAAGTCTTACTCAATGATCTGACGGTCAGAGACGGTAATCAGAGTCTCCTCGCAACCAGAATGGAGAAGGAAGACATTTTAAAACTTGTCGATGCTCTGGACAAAGTCGGATTCAACGCCCTTGAAGTATGGGGCGGTGCAACTTTTGATTCCGCGCTCAGATTTCTTAATGAAAGCCCATGGGAAATCTTAAGAGAAATCAGAAAAGCAGCCAAAAAAACAAAACTGTCGATGCTTCTTAGAGGCCAGAACCTTGTGGGATACAGGCATTACGACAATGATACTCTTGAAAGATTCATCAGGCTGGCCATCGAAAACGGCATAGACATCATCAGGGTCTTCGATGCACTCAATGACATGAACAACATCGAGAATTCGGTTAAATTCATCAAAAAACACGGTGGACACTGCCAGTGTGCAATCAGCTACACCGTAAGTCCAGTACATACAGAGGAATACTTCGTAAATCTGGTGAAGAAGATGGCTGAAATGGGTGCTGATTCCATCTGTATCAAGGACATGGCCGGAATCCTGGTTCCGGATGCAGCCTACAGCCTGGTCAAGGCACTGAAGTCCGTAACGGATCTACCGATCAACGTACATAGCCATACCACTGCTGGTCTTACTCACCTTGTGATGCTTAGAGCTATGGAAGCAGGTGCGGATATTGTTGATACCGTAATCTCACCATTCTCTGGCGGTACAAGCCATATTGCGGCAGAAACCATTTTCGAAACAGCCAAGAACATCGGCAGAGAAGTGGAATATGATGCTGAAGCTCTGGATGAAGCGTATGAACTTGCAGATAAGATTGCTCAGAAGTACATTGATAGCGGTCAGTACAAAGCAAGAGCTCTTGTCATCAATCCGAAGATTCTTAAGTATGAGGTACCAGGCGGAATGCTCTCGAACCTCATGAGTCAGCTCCAGGATCAGAAGATGTTCCACAGATTCACAGAAGTACTGAAGGAAATTCCTGAAGTCAGAAAAGATATGGGCTATCCGCCTCTTGTCACCCCTCTTTCACAGATGGTAGGGACTCAGGCGGTCATGAATGTCATCAGCGGTCAGCGCTACAAGATGATTCCCAATGAAATCAAGACCTACCTGAGAGGTGGCTATGGAAAATCTCCTGCACCTATCGACGATGAAATCGTAAAGATGATTCTTGGAGACGAAAAAGTGGAAGCCCCAAGAGAAATCTCCTCTCTTTCTCCGGTTTTTGATGAAGCAAAAAAAGAAATGGAAGAAAAGCTCGGACGTCCTGCCAAGGACGAGGAAGTGCTGTCCTACATCATGAATCCTCAGCAGGCTGTTTTGAAACCCAAGACAGCAGAAACTCAGACAGGAACCGTTTCTACCGCACAAGAGACCAAAGACGAGAATAAAGCAGTAGAATTTGAAATGATCATTGA
Organism: Proteiniclasticum sp.; assembly: GCF_032054185.1. Classification (NCBI taxonomy): domain Bacteria; kingdom Bacillati; phylum Bacillota; class Clostridia; order Eubacteriales; family Clostridiaceae; genus Proteiniclasticum; species Proteiniclasticum sp. The sequence continues at coordinate 91,679 of NZ_DAMBTF010000013.1, read as the reverse complement.
AAGGCAGGTAAGATAGTATGGATATCAATAATTTTCAGTTTGCTGATGGTATAACCATGTCCATCTTCGCCATGCTGGTGGTATTTATCATTCTCATCCTTCTTCAGTTCATCATCTATGCATTCAGATTCCTGCCACAGGATCTGAACGGCAAGAACAAAGCCGCGGAAATTCTTCCTCCATCTGCTCCCGCTTTCGGACAGGATGATGATGAAGAGGAAAGAATGGTTGCTATGCTTACTGCATCAGCTCTTGCTAAGGAAGAATATCAGGGAAATGTCAAAATAAAATCTGTAAAGAGAATAGGGTAAGGAGTTTAATAAGATGAAAACATATAAGATTACGGTCAACGGAAAAGTATATATGGTGGAAGTTGAAGAAGCAGGCGCAAATGAAACTGCAGCCGCACCGGTTCAGCAGGTAGCTCCGGCAGCACCTTCTGCAGGAAATGACGAGAAAATCGAAGCACCGATTCAGGGAACCATTCTGTCCGTAAAAGCCCAAGTCGGCACAGTTGTCAAGAGAGGCCAGATCCTCGCCATCCTTGAAGCCATGAAGCTTGAAAATGAAATCGTGTCTCCTTTTGACGGAACCGTGACAAGTGTCCTGATCAAGGAAGGACAGGTTGTAGATAACGGTACTCTTCTAATGTCCATCCGCACAAAGTAGGTGACACGATGTTAGAAATACTTAAAGACTTTTTTGCCAGCAGCGGCCTTGTGCAGCTGGACGGCAGAGCACTGCTCATGATCGCCATTTCGTTATTTTTTCTTTATCTTGCAATATATAAGAAATATGAACCATATCTACTTGTTCCTATAGCTTTTGGTATGCTTCTTGTCAATCTGCCCGGAAACGGACTGATGCAGGAAGGTGGTCTGCTGAAGCTCCTTTATAAGGGAATCGAGACAGGGATATATCCATCACTGATCTTCCTTGGTGTCGGTGCATCGACGGACTTCAGTCCTTTGATTGCAAATCCTAAAAGCCTTCTCCTTGGAGCAGCTGCGCAACTTGGTATCTTCTTTGCTTTCCTTGGCGCTATTCTTCTCGGCTATACAGCTCTTGAAGCGGCTTCCATCGGAATCATCGGAGGAGCGGACGGCCCGACAGCCATTTATCTGACCAGTCAGCTTGCAGACCATCTTCTTGGTCCTATAGCACTTGCGGCATATTCCTATATGGCTCTTGTACCCGTCATTCAGCCGCCGATCATCAAGCTGCTGACGACCAAAGAAGAAAGGCAGATCAAGATGAAACAGCTTCGTCCGGTAAGTAAACTGGAAAGAATCCTGTTTCCGATCGTTGTCACAATAGTGGTCATTCTGCTTGTTCCTAGCGCTTCACCGCTGATCGGTATGCTTATGTTCGGTAACCTGATCAAAGAAGTCGCCATCGTACCTAATCTGGTTGAAGTGGCGAAGAATGCCATCATGTACATAGTAACCATCCTCATCGGTCTGACTGTAGGTGCAAAGGCTGATGCCGATACGCTCCTTAATCCTAAGACACTTGGAATCATTGCACTTGGCCTTATAGCTTTCTCCATAGGAACCGCAGCCGGTGTGCTCTTCGGAAAACTCATGTGTAAGGTCACTAAGGGACAGATCAACCCTATGATCGGTGCGGCTGGTGTATCTGCAGTACCGATGGCAGCAAGAGTCGTTCAGAAAGTCGGACAGGAAGAAGATCCTTCAAACTTCCTCCTCATGCATGCCATGGGTCCTAATGTTGCAGGTGTCATCGGTTCAGCAATTGCTGCCGGTGTACTTCTCAATTTCTTCGGTTAACTTCTGTAAAAGAATAAAAAGCTCTCCCTGTAATCCGGGGAGAGCTTTTACTATACCTATTGATCTTCAGCAGCATAAACGGTCAATCCAGCAGGCAATGATTTCCAGATCTCCGCTTAATCCTGCTTCACTGCATAATGAGGTCAGAATGAAGTGATCGCCTTTTTCTGCTTTTGTCCCGTTGATTTTGCCCTGTCCTCCGATTACGCTGACAAGTGTGAATTCTTCAAGAGCTATAGCAGCTTCTCCATGAACAGCCCACTTTTCCACTGTGAAATACAGGGTGGAAAGATATCGTGTTATGGTAAGGTTCTTCTCCTCTCTGACCCTCACGTGGATAGAAAGATCTGTGGAAAGCACGTTCGCAACATCCTTCGCTTTTTCCACTTGAAGCTCTCTTCTATATCCATCCTGATCTACTCGATCATAGTCGTAGATTCTGTATGTTGTATCAGAGGACTGCTCGATCTCCAGAAGAACGATTCCCTCACCCACTGAATGAATGGTTCCCGAAGGAATATAGAAAAAGTCTCCTGGTTTCACACTGATTCTCTGAAGCAGATGATCAAAGTCGCCTTCATCGATCATTCTGATCAGAGCATCTTTTGTCCTGGCCTTGTGACCGATCACAACTTCAGCATCCTTTTCGCAGTCTATGATATACCAGCATTCAGCCTTTCCCAGCTCATCATCGTTCACCAGAGCATACTCATCGTCAGGATGCACCTGAACGCTCAGACTCTCGCTTGTCTCCAGCAGTTTAACGAGAAGCGGAAACACAGGCGATTCACTTCCTTTAAAGAGCTTTCTGTTCTCGCGGTATACTTCAGAGAGGTATTTCCCTTTATACACTCCGTTTTCAATCATGCAGTCTCCGTTTTTATGTGCTGAAATTGCCCAGCATTCTCCTGTCCGGCTGCTGCCTGTTTCATAACCGAAGTACTCTTTGAGCTTTGTCCCACCCCATATTCTATCGTGGAAAACGGGCTTCAGTTTCAGTATCTCTTGCATAGCTTACCTCGACTTCCAATAGATTTTTAGTATCTTTACATCCATTTTATTCAAGTGCAGTTTTCAGATGATTATTCAATGGACTGATCGATATACTCAGATCACTTAATCCTTGAATTCCCGGTAACTGTTCCGGATCATTCCATACTCTCTTGTCATGATTTCTAATCTTATTATACGATAAATCAAAAAATTCATGTGTTATTTCTGTAATTTATCCTATCTGCAGACTTAGTGAATACTTACCCCATTCTCTCAGCACATTCTTTCCTCAAATAAATCCAGAAATCCTCCAGGATACTTTACCCGGAGGATTTTCTATTACAGTATTACGGTTACGTTCTGGATTTCGATATCATAGAAGGGATCATTTCTTTTCTTCAGAAAAGGAAGAGCCAGTGTAGGGAATAATGCATACATGAGAACATCCTCTGTAGACTCTGCAAGATCGCCCAGTTCCTTCCTGAAGTTGTCCATTTCCGGCTTAAGAAGATCTGCAGGTCTCATCAGTAGAACCTCATCATTTCCGATGATTTTCTCTCTCATTTCCTTTGAAATCTCTCCTGGTGGTGTCCCATAGAGACCCTTGACATAGTCTTTGATTTCCTTAGGCACCATCTTGTACCGCTCACCGCTGACGACATTCATGAGTGCCTGAGTCCCTACCATCTGAGACAGAGGGGTGACAAGAGGCGGATATCCCAGCTCAGCACGTACTTTGGGTACTTCCCGAAGCACCTCTTCATAGAGATTTTCTTTGCGTGCTTCCTTCAACTGGGAAAGCAGGTTCGACAGCATTCCTCCAGGAACCTGATAAATCAGTGTATCCGGTTCCACGTCCATAACCTTGGGATTAAGAATGCCGTCCTTTCTGAACTGTTCCTTGATGGGTTTGAAATGCTCTGCCACTTCCTTTATATTATCGAAGTGGAGTCCTGTTTCATAACCCAGCTCCTCCAGGGCAATACCCAGGGATTCCGTAGCAGGCTGGCTCGTCCCACCGGAGAAGGTGGATACCGCGGTATCGATGACATCCGCACCCGCTTCCACTGCCTTCATGTAGGTCATTTCTGAAATTCCTGAAGTGGCATGAGTATGCACCTGTACCGGAATATCCGTGATTTCCTTGATTCCCTTAACAAGTTTGTAGGCGATATCCGGGGTCAGAATTCCCGCCATATCTTTGATTGCGATCGAATCCGCACCCATCTTGACCATTTCCGATGACAGTCTGACATAATAGTCCACTGTATGGATGTCGCTGATGGTATAGCAGATGCACATCTGACAGTGCCCGCCGTATTTTTTGATGGCTCTGACTGAGGTTTCCAGGTTTCTTAAATCATTAAGCGCATCAAACACACGAACGATATCTATACCGTTTTCGATGGCTTTTTCAATGAACGCCTCCACCACATCATCAGGATAATGCTTGTAGCCCAGAATATTCTGACCACGCAGCAGCATCTGAAGTTTCGTGTTTTTCACATGCTTTCTGATGATTCTCAGTCTCTCCCATGGGTCTTCGTTCAGATATCGAAGTGAAGCATCAAATGTAGCTCCTCCCCACACCTCGAGTGAATGGTATCCTGCTTCGTCCAGTTTCTCAAGGACAGGCAGCATCTGCTCCGTGGACATACGTGTCGCAATGAGGCTCTGATGGGCATCTCTAAGAATCGTATCCATAAAACGTATCTTCTTTTTCACTATAATCTCAGTCTCCTTTCCAGTTTCATCATTTTTTCGAGCTGTTCATGCAGCTCTTCCATGCTGTGTGCCCGGCTTCTCCCGCAGAGTCTGGCATTTTCTCTGCACACAAGGCAGAGGCGGGGAGTAAATCCAAGTTCAGTCCGGCTTACACTCCTTGCACCTTGCTCGTTGAGGGACAGCACATCTATATCATAGATCCTTCCTAAAGGTGTCTCTTCCTCCAGGATGACCATTTTTTCCTTAAGCACCTGAGGCTGGGCCTCCACCATCAGGAAAAGCTCCGGACCCGTCTTGAGGTCTAGTGCCTTCTGATAGTGGATGTCCAGCCCGCTCTGCATCAATCCGGCCAGGATATCCTCCCTGCCGATATCGAAGATCTGACGAATGACCTCATTGTTCTTCACAGGTCCCGGTATGTTCAGCTTAAAGCTGAGAATCGATTTTCCAGGAAATCTTTTCAGCAGCTTCAGCTGAAGTGCTGCCCGCTTCTCCCGAGTCTCCAATACCATATCCAGTGTGGGCTTATCGCCCTTTAAAAAAGTTCCGGTCATTTCATCATCCCTCGTTTTTCATTCTTAATCTCTGACCTTTCTGACCACGTCAATGAGGCTGCCGTCACGATACTCGATGAGTGCCACAACCTTCTCATCATAGATGATGGGATCAGGGGTACCTACTACAGCGTAAGCTTTTTCCTTCAGTTCTTCAATAGTGAACTGTGGAACATCAAGCTTCGCAAACGCTTCTATGAGATCTTTTCTTCCTGGATTCACAGCGATTCCAAGTTCAGTGACTACAACATCCACGCTTTCACCTGGTGTGATGACTGTATTCACCTTCTCCACGATGGTCGGAATTCTTCCTCGGATGATAGGGGTAAGAATAAGACTCAGCTTAGCTCCTGCTGCAGTATCGCTATGTCCGCCTGATGCACCTCGAATGACTCCATCTGAACCGGTCATGACGTTGACATTGAAGTCCGTGTCGATCTCCAGTGCAGATAAAACCACAACATCCAGCTGATCAACAGCAGCACCCTTTCCGCCTGGATTTGCATAGAATGAAGCACTGATTTCGTAGTGATTGGCATTGTTCTTTATGGAGTCAATGGCACCACGATCAAAGCTCTGGGTATCGATGACCTTGCCGATGAGTCCTTCTTCAAGCATTTCACACAGATGACCTGTGAGTCCTCCAAGTGCATACCCGGCCTTTATGCTGTCCTTTCTCATGGCATCTGCAAGGAACCTTGCAACAGCCAGAGTTGATCCGCCTGAACCTGCCTGGAAGGAGAACCCTTCCTTATAATAAGGAGAAGCTGTGATGACTTTGCAGGCATTCTCCGCGATGAGCAGTTCCTTGGGGTTGCTGGTGATTCTTGTCGCGCCCTTGGCAATACCGTTGGGGTCTCCGATGGATTCCACAACTACAACATAATCCACATGATTCTGCGGGATGCTGATGGGTGTATTGGGATAGGGAACAAGATTATCGGTGATGATGATTACCTTATCGGCAAACTCCGCATCAACACGAGCATATCCAAGGGATCCGCAGGTTGCCTTTCCATGAGAACCGTTGGCATTTCCGTAGCAGTCTGAGCTCGGTGCGCCAAGGAAAGCCACATCGATGTGGAGTTCTCCCTTTTCAATGGCTCTTGCTCTACCACCATGAGAACGGATCACTACAGGATTTTCCATAATTCCGTGGGATATGGCCGCACCCACCCTGTCACGAAGACCTGATGAGGTGATGTTTGTAATGACACCGTTTCTGATGTGATCGATGATGGGGTCATGAACATTGGCAATGGAACTTGATGCAAGGGTCAGGTTCCTGATGCCCATGTCTGCGATTTCGGCCATGACCATATTCAGTACAGCATCACCTTCTCTGAAATGGTGATGAAAGGATACAGTCATACCGTCCTTCAACCCGGATTTTGTGATGGCTTCCCGTATAGAACCGAGCATCTTGGAGTCACCAGGTGTCACACCTGCTACCTGTCCGGAAGCTCTCTTATATTCATGTTTCTTCGCATATTGCCCTTCGAAGACGCCGAAACTCTCCGCAAATTTCTGTGGAATTTCTCTTCCGATCTGATTTTGTGCCATGATTATTCTCCTTTCCTGTAGACTCCGGCAGCCTCTGCCAGTGTCAGTACACGTTCTGCTCGTTCCACAATAGGCTTGTCGATCATCTTGCCGTTCAGAGCGATTACGCCTGATCCCTTGGCTTCCGCCTCGGCGATGGCATTCATGACGCTTATGGCATTGCTGATTTCCTTCTCTGTTGGGATGAACACGGAATTGACTACAGGAATCTGTCTTGGATTGATGACGGATTTTCCATCGAAGCCCAGCTGCTTGATTATTTCAGTTTCTTTTCTCAGTGTCTCCTGATCATTGACATCGGAGAATACTGTATCAAGAGCCGCAATTCCTGTGGCTCTTGCCGCATGGACAATCATTGACCTGGCAAAGAAAAGCTCTTCGCTGTTTCTTTCCGCATAACGTCTTGTCTTCATGGCAGTGACATAATCTTCTGAGCCCAGTGCGATTCCGATGAGTCTTTTGCTTGACTGTGCAATGGACAGTGCATTCAGTACACCGACCGGTCCTTCAATGGCTGCCATAATCCTGGTTGAACCCACTTCTCGTCCGCACTGTCTCTCAGCTTCTTCGATGACGGCTTCAGTATCCAGTACATCCTGTGCTGTTTCGGTCTTTGGGAGTCTGATTACATCAATTCCCGCTCTGACCATGGCATGTACATCATCTCGTCCGCCCATATCCAGAGCATTGATTCTTACAACAGTTTCCACATTTCCATAATCAATGGTCTTCATAGCCTGATAGACGAGAAATCTTGAGGTATCCTTCTCTTTCAGAGATATGGAGTCCTCCAGGTCAAACATGATGGAATCTGCTCCATAAATATAGGCATCCCTAAGCATACCTGCATTACTTGCGGGAACAAACATCATCGTTCTTCTTAAACGTTCCATGCTTCCAATCCCTCCCAATCTATCTTGTCGATGGCGTTCGCAGCCCTATGGACTACTGCAACTGTTCTTGCGATGATGGTACAGTCCAGAGCACCCTTGTCTACCACAGTAAGTCTGGCATCTTCTACACCAAGATTATTCAAAGTGCTGCTTAGAACTTCGCGGATCCTTCTTCCATACTGGTTCTCCACGCTGCTTTTCAGCTCGATTTCAATTCCTTTTCCATCATTCTTGTCGATGATGATCTGAAGGTCTGAGGATTCGAGGGTTCCTGCAATGGCTTGCTTTTCAATGACGAACTTTTGCAAATTTATTCACTCCTTATTCTAATAATTTAATGTATTGCTCCACCATATTAATCCCGGAGCTCTATGAGGTTAAATGAAGGAATTTCTCGGATAAAAAATCCCGACATCTTCATTTTTTCATGTTCATGATTTCTGACATCATTCTGTTTCGCCTGATCCTGAAGGAATCTTTGCGACGCCTATGCGTAACAGGTCATCTAAATCCCTCATTTTAATGTCAGGAAACGTTTTCCCGCGGTTTATGGGGGCATGGATATTCCGGATTCTATCCCCCTGATGTTTTCCTTATATTCCATCAGCATTCTTTCGATTTTATTGGCTTCTTCCTGGAGAGAACCTGTGCATCTATTATGCTTTGCATAGAGATCTTTCCAGGAAGACCATCATATTCATTCTTATCTTCATTAATGAAATCTGTTGCGGAAGGGCACTTCAGGTTCCAGAGCTCCCTGTCTCCCTTCCGATCAGTTTCAGATATTGATCAGTCTATTTTTTCCCGTTGGGGAAAGCTTTCAGAAGAGCCAGACTGGCAAGGTACAGGATGATGGCAACTATGAATATGCCTGCCATTCCGAATCCCATGATTTCTAAAGCCTGTCCGATGAATTCGGACTGAAAATTAATGTTCATCTCGATTCTCCTTTCCTGCCCTGCGCTACATGAAGTAGGACAGGATCAGTCCGCCTGCAATTACAGAAGCAATCTGTCCTGAGACATTAGCACCGATGGCATAGTTGAGAACAAAGTTCTGCTTGTCTTCCTCGGATGCCAGTTTCTGTACAACTCGTGCGGACATCGGGAATGCGGAGATTCCGGCTGCACCGATCATCGGGTTGATCTTTTCCTTACGGAACAGATTCAGGAACTTTGCAAAGAGCACACCACCGATGGTGTCCATGACAAAGGCTACCAGTCCGAATGCGATGATCATGAGCGTCTGCACATTCCAGAACTGCTCTGCTGTCATCTTCACGGAAATGGTGAGTCCAAGAAGGATGGAAACGAGATTGACCAGCTCATTCTGTGCGGAACTGCTCAGTCTGTCCAGCACTCCGCATTCTCTAAGCAGGTTACCGAACATCAGGAACCCGACAAGAGGAAGTGAAGCGGGGGCGATAAATCCAGCCACCACTGTGATGACCAGAGGGAACAGGATCTTTGTCAGTCTGGAAACATTTGATGCCTTGTAGTGCATACGGATTCCACGTTCTTTTTTCGTTGTAACAAGCTTGATGGCAAAAGGCTGGATGATGGGCACCAGTGCCATATAGGAGTATGCCGCAACGGAGATGGGCCCAAGTAGAGTCGGAGCCAGTTCATTGGCAACGAAAATGGATGTTGGTCCATCGGCTGCTCCGATGATTCCAATCGACGCGGCTTCTCTGATGTCGAATCCGAAAATTACGGCTATGATGATGGTGAAGAAAATTCCGAACTGTGCTGCAGCTCCGAAGAGGAGCATGAAGGGGTTCTGCAGAAGAGGTCCGAAATCGATCATGGCCCCGATTCCGATGAAGATCAGAAGCGGGAAGAGCTCTGTGGTAATTCCGGCATTGAAGAGTACATTAAGTACACCTTCTGATTCACTGCCCGCCTGAGTCACAAGACCTGAATTCGGGAAGTTTACAAGAATGGTACCTAGCCCCATGGGAACCAGAAGCGTAGGTTCATATTCTTTCTTGATACCAAGATAAATGAGGACACCGCCGATCAGCATCATGATGATCTGGGGTCCAGTAATGGACATAATTCCTGAAATAATCTGTTCCAAGGTATTTCCTCCTACTAATTAAGCGATGGTGACAATAGGTGCGCCGACGTCTATGGCAGAACCCTTGGTGACATATACAGCAGTAACGGTTCCTGTCTTCGGAGCGACGATTTCGTTCTCCATCTTCATGGCTTCCAGTATGACCAGAACCTGATTTTCAGAAACTGCATCCCCTACCTTAACCTGAACATCAAGAATGTTCCCGGGCATTGGCGCTTCCATGGTGAGACCTTCACCTGAAGGAGCTACGGGTGCTGGGGCTGAAGGAGCTGGAGCTGAAGGAGCTGGAGCTGCTACGGAAGCTGAAGGTGCTGCAATGGGTCCAGGTCCTGGTGCGGTACCCAGTTCTTCCATTTCTACCATATACTCTTTCTCGTTGATCTTGATTCTGAATTTTCTTAACATGATTATCCCTACCTTACTCTTTATTTATTTCTGTAATGCTGACTAGTCTGAATGTTGAATCGGGCCGGTCTTCAGCAATAATGGCTGAAACTATGGCTGCTGCCATTTCTTTGTCTGTGTCGATACCTTGAATGTCTTTAATCCTGAAACTTGTATCAGGATAGCTTCCAGCTGCGATGGCTGAGGCTGCTACAGCGACCAGTTCCTTCTCTTCCGCTGAGATTTCCCTGAAGAAATCCACTTTGCCGGGAGACGAAACGCCAGCTGCTGCAACCGGTGCACTCTGATTCTCCTGATGCACAGGTTCCGGCTTTTTCTTCCTGAGGAAGTCAAATAAACCCATACTTTCCCCTCCTAGAATATCTTTAAAATAATACCATGTTCATTATATACTGTGTTTCAAAAATGATGTGTATTTCTGCTGTTCTTTCATTTCAGCCACTTAAGCTGTTTTTATCTCTTCCTTTCTTCCATCCGGATGGATATCTTTTTTTTACATAAATCCCTTTTCTGTCTGTAGATGGAACCAGCTGCCATAAAATACCCTTCTCGAAGGACCTCTATATATAATAGAAGCATCCCATGAAAGATTGATAGTTCCTGTCAAACCCTGTGTTTTTTAACTGTTCTTTCAATTTGGATATCTTGTTGCAAACGTTTATTTAAATTATACTGAACATGTTCAAAAACACCAAAGGAGTGAATTCAATGATAACTTTTCTGTCATGGGCAATGATCGCCGTCTTTATGACTCTGATCATGAAAAAGAAACTTACCCCTTTCTCAGCACTTATTATCGTACCTCTTGTCTTTGCACTTATCGGTTCTTTACTCGGGCTTTATGGTCCGCAGGTTACCGAACTTAAAGAAATCGCCAACCCCTCAATCCTGGATCAGATTCTGATTCTTGGAGACTGGACAGTTGATGGTGTCAAGAAAGTATCCGTAACTGCTGTCATGCTGCTATTTGCAATCCTCTACTTTGCCATCATGCTGAACGCGGGTATGTTTGATCCAGTCGTTAAGAAGATGATCAAGATTGCAAAGGGCGATCCGGTCAAAGTTCTTGTTGCTACAGCTATCGTTGCTGCTACTGTATCTCTTAACGGAGACGGTACAACAACAACCCTGATCTGCTGTACTGCCTTCATTCCGATCTACAAGAAGCTTGGACTGAAGATGATGAACCTTGGTGTTCTCGTCATACTCATGAACACCATCATGAACCTTCTACCATGGGGCGGACCTACTGCTCGAGTAATCTCAGTTCTTGGACTGAATGAGCAGGAAATCCTTAGAGCGCTTACTCCTGGAATGATCGGTTCTGTAATCTTCATGCTGGGTGTCGCATACTACATGGGCTTAAAGGAAAGAAAGAGACTGGGTATCCAGAATCTTACAGATGCAGATATCGAAGCATTAACTACACCTACAGATGAAGAAGAACTTAAGCTGAAGAGACCTAAGCTGGTCTGGGTAAATGGAATCATGACCATACTTCTCGTCATCATGCTGATCAAGGGAACTTTCCCATCAGTATTCCTGTTCCTCGTTGGAACCGCACTTGCGCTGGTCATCAACTACAAGTCACTGAAGGACCAGAAACAGAGAATTCAGGACAACGCCGGTGATGCTGCACAGGTTGTCATACTTGTACTGGGCGCTGGTATCTTCATGGGTCTTTTCACAAACTCAGGTATGGCAGATGCTCTGGCTCTTAGCCTTGCTAACGTCATCCCTACAAGCTGGGGAAGATTCTGGGGACTTATCGTGGCAGTCCTCTCCGCACCAGGAACATTCTTCCTGTCAAACGACGCTTTCTACTATGGTGTACTTCCTGTTCTGGCAGAAGCCGGAAAGCAGTATGGATTCACCGCACTGGAACTGGGTGTTGCTTCCCTTCTTGGACAGGCATTCCACCTGCTCAGCCCGCTGGTTGCATTCATCTACCTGCTGCTGAACCTTACAGGACTGGATATGGGCGAATGGCAGAAGGAATCTGCTAAATGGGCTTTGGGAATCTTCGTGATTTTCATCGCACTAGCCGCTGTAACAGGATCCGTTCCACTGTTCAAATAATATAATAGAGTCTTATAATAGACCGATACCGGTAATCTGGTATCGGTCTTTCATTTCGCTTCCATGTAGATTACGGCAGATTTTGTAGCAGCACCATATCCATCATATACAAAAAGAGACGGTTTGTCCTGATGGATTTTCCGTCTCTTCTATTCATGTGCGCTATTTAAGCAATCCTTCCAGTTTCCCGAAGAATATAGCCAGTGAGAGAAGATCTGCTGCCCCTCCCGGGCTTAGGTTCTTCTCTTTGAAATCAAGATTCATCTCTTCAAGAATCTCTCTGTAATGAGCCTGTCTCACCCCACCTGATGTGAGGAAAGCTTTCGCTGTTTCCTGTACATGATAAAGGGCATCTATGCCTCCACGGGTAACCACATTGGTATCCTCGGCATAAGCCATGAGCAGCACGAGGGTCTCCAGAAGTTTTTCTTCCAGCGTCAGATTCGTATCCTTCATCTCACGTAAGAGCGGAAGGGCTTTTTCCTTCAAAATGGGATAACCGGCTTCTGCTTCTCCTCGGATCCCAGTAAAGCCATGTTGAATGTACAGACGTTCTCCATGGGTGCGAGGACTGCGGTCCATCAAATCCATGAAGTCCTTCATCACAAGGCCCTGTGTCATCACCCTCACAAGATCAAATATCTCATCTGTATCTCTCGTCGTATATTCACCTTGCAGGGTTCGGTCTTTCTCGTAATGCCCGACAGCCGCGAGCACGATCCCCATGGAAAAAATGATGCCTTTATGGGTATTGACTGAATTCGTAGCCCCATACATTTTTTCTTCCACTTCCATCCCAAGCGGTCTGATTTTAGAGAAAAGCTCATCCGGAGAATCCATGTGGTCATATCCCGCATAAAAAAACTCCTGAAATCCGTGACTGATGCTCACAGCACTTCGAACGAAAGTGAAGATGTCCATATCCTTATGGGATCCTGCATCCTTTGCATCAACGAGACCTGGCTTCGGTGTCAGAATCACTTCAAAGAGAATGGATTCTGTTGCGAGATCCGCCATACCCTTGGCGAGCTCATTCCTGCTATTTCTCATTTTCTTTTTCCTTTTTTGAACTTACTTCCAGACGTTCCATGGTCTGAAGGATGAATATTTCCGAGAAGTCTAGATGCTCATTGATGATGGCTGTCAGCATCTCCACGTTCTGCTGCTTCATATACTTATATAGCAGCCAGTGTTCATCCAGCGCTTTTCGTCTTCTGTTATCCTCCGTCAGAGAAATATCACGGAAACGCACCAGATACTGTCTAAGCTTCTTTACAATGACATCAAGTCGGGGCATCCTTGCGAACCGGTAAATCATATCATTGAATTCCTTTGACAGCTCAACCACTAGCTTGACATTTCCAGATTCGTCGGCTTCGTCTGTTTTAACGAGAAGATGCCTCATTTCCTCGAATTCCGCTTCAGTCATGATCTTCATGGCATTGATTGTGGCCAGAACATCGAGCGCTTTTCTGATCTGATAGATTTCTTTTGCATCATCTATAGTGATTTTCTTCACCACTACTCCGTAGTGCGGCACATATTCTACCAGTCCTTCTTCCTGTATTCTTCTCAGGGCTTCTCTCACTGGAGTTCGGCTGATGTTCATTTTCTCCGAGTAAATGGATTCATTGATCCTTTCGCCGACTGGAATCACGCCTTGAATAATGGCGTCTCTCAGTCCTTCAAATACAATTTCATTCAGCGGTTTATTTTGTTTTAAATCAGTAAGTGCAACAATCTTAGAAAAATATTCTTCCATTTTACTCATCTCCAGCCAATATTGTTAAATTCTATCCATCTGTATACAGGCTAATTATAATTGAAAACCATCCTCAAAACTATGTATTTTTATGAAAAAACAGTGGAAATACAATCATAATATCCCTTGAACCTGATATGATTACATCATTTCTCAAGAAAAGAGGCGGCAATAGCCGCCCCTTTTCTGAAATTTGTTATCCTAAGTACTTTTTAAGTGTATCTCTTACCGCATTCTTACCTGCAATCAGTTCAAGGAACATTCCCTCAACCTTATCCGCAAGACCTACTTTTTTCAGATCCACACCGAAGAGTCCTTCATTTGAGAGGATTTCTTTCAGCTGACCTTTATAGGAGCTCTGATCTCCTACTTTGATTCCTGAAAGCTTAGCCTGCATTTCTTCCAGCATCGGATCGCTTGAAAGTTCGAAGCTTTCCATATTGTCATCTACGCCAAGAAGATATCTCAGCCATCCAGCAAGTGCCAGTGGAATGAAGGTAAGCTTAGATGAATCAAGATCATCTCTCTTCATGTATGACTTGATGGTTTCGCCGAATCTGATGGCAACCTTCTGGCTTGTATCGGTTGCGATTCTCTGTGGTGTATCAGGAATAAACGGATTTGGCAGTCTTTCTTCTATGACTTCCTTGATGAAGCTCTTTGGACTGATGATCTTCGGATCAACAACCACCGGCATTCCTTCTTCGTAGCCGATTTTTCCAACCAGTGCCTTAAGCTCTTTGTCATTCATCTCTGCTGAAATACTATCATAACCGAGTATGCAGCCATATACAGCAAGTGCTGTATGAAGAGGGTTCAGGCAGGTTGTTACCTTCATGGTCTCCGTCTGATTGACTGTATCTCTATCTGTAAAGTAAACCCCTGCTTTTTCAAGCTCAGGCTTGCCGTTAGGGAACTTATCCTCAACAACAAGGTACTGTGGCACTTCTGCATTGACATATGGTGCGATAAATGTATTCTTTGAAGTTACGATGGGTTCCATGGATTCAACTCCAAGTTCGTCCAGCTGCTTCTTTACGGATTCGGATGGTCTTGGTGTAATTTTATCGATCATGCTCCAAGGGAATGAAATCTTGCTTTCATCACTCAGGTAGTCGATAAAGCCTGCTTCTACAAATCCTCTGTCCAGCCATTCCTTGGCAATTCTCTTGACGGATACTTCAACTTTCTCGCCGTTGTGACTGCAGTTGTCCATGCTGACTACTGCCAGTGGATACTTGCCTTTCTGGTATCTTGCATAGAGCAGTGAGGTCACTACACTCATAGCATGGCTTGGGCTCTTTGGACCATTATCGAAATCCTTTGTCACAAATGGGAAGACGTCTCCATTGACATTCGTCAGTGCATATCCCTTTTCTGTAATGGTGAAACTGATCATCTGAAGACTTGGATTCTCGAAGATCTCCGTAAGTCTCTCCTTGTTCTTCTCATCGGAAAGGTTTGCTTTTATGCCTTCTGCGATACTTGCAACTACTGAGTTCGTTGTGGATCCGTCAGCATTCAGGCTGACCAGAAGTGTCAGGTTGTCATATGGATCGTAGATCTTGTCGATGATGTCAAAGTCAAATGTTTCAGCTGCGATGATTCCTTTATCGGCAGTTCCGTCTTCAAGCAATGTATTCTGCAGATTCGCAATAAATCCTCTGAAGATATTTCCCGCGCCGAAATGCACCCATACAGGATCTTTCTTTGTCTTCTCCACCATAGATTTATAGTCAAAATGAGGTACCTTTATGCCCTTACTTTCCAGTTCCTTAAAGCTCTCAACATTTAGTTGCATCTATTTTCACCTCTTATAATTATTTTGCCTGTCTTAATAACAGGAGTTTATGTATTCAGTTTATGCCAAAGAATAATAAATATCCACGGAATTATCCTGATAAAGCAATATTTCCCATTAACTCGAATGAAAACGCTATATCTCGATGAGCATCAGAAAAAAAACCAAAGAAATGCCAAGACATTTACGTCTTGGCAGGAATCTCAACTTATAGTCTTGGTAAAATGTAGGTGATCACAAAGTACAGTACAATCAGCAGTATTATGATATATGCTGCGTACTTGATAAATGTTGATCCTACACGACCTGGCTCTTCACGCCTGTCTATATTTCTCTTTTCGATATTTATGTCTTCATCTCTTCTATCTGCCATAAAAAATCTCCTCCTTAATATATTAGTAGTATTGCTCTGATTAATTAAGATTATAAAACTTAATTTTGTAAACTACAAAAGAGGTTTTGTATCTTTTTAGATAACGCGAGTTTAAAATCCTTATTAGTTTAAAAATTTCTGAAGAAAAGATTATGAAATATTTCCTCTGGAAAAATTCACATTTATAATTAATTCCTTGAACACGTTGCGATAACTTACTTCCAAAGCGACCTCTCTGTAGTATGCTACATTTTTCAAAAATGTTCACATTTCCTTTGGGCGACATCGGGTATACTTTTAACTTGAGGTATTTTTGTATTCATTTGTGTTTTGTAAAGGAAGGAAGATAGATTAAAATGATGTTTGATAAAATTTTCAGAGGTTATCGTGTTGTATCCAGAAGCTCTGTACTATCGCTAAAAAGTGGTCTTGCTGAAGAGATCAATGTAGGTTTCTATACAGATTATATGTCCACAAAAACCCAGTTTAGAAATGTTGGTGAGAGTATAACCCTTCAGTGGACACAAGATGGAGTCAGCAAAATTATCCTGCCCGATGCTGGTGTATCGGAAAACAGTATGCAGCTTAAAGGCTTCCTAGACTGGTACGGCAGATTCGAAAATCCGACAGTTGATAAAGCAATTGAAAGACTAGCAGGGTATGGATTTATCGATATCACGGAAGACGAAGCCCTGAAATCTGATCTCCAGAATCTCCTTGCTTACTACACAGAGGACAAAACTGAGAACCTATCTGCATCAGAAAAAGAGATGATTGAAGAGATTGCAAAGTACAATGCAGGTAATCTCAAACTAAGCCAGCTCAAGCATTATTTCAGTGACAAAACCACCATTTTTAGTGATTTGAAAAATAGAATATAAGTCGAACGATAAAGAGTGAAACTATATAAAATATATAGCTTCACTCTTTATTTTTGTATTTTTCCTTAGAATAATTAGTCATATCATCTCGTTTTGTGAATTCAATCCACGTTCTGTATCTGAGGAAGCAATCATAATAACAGTATGTGTGTGGAGAGATACAATTTACGAAGAGTATGATGATGAGATATATCTATATATAGTTCACCCTGGAGGTTTGCGAGGAAAACACTCATTAGTGATAATTAGTTCCGTGAATACTTCAATGACTCGATTTCAAGTTTATATGATGATGTGGATTTAAAGATTAATCTTCTGAAAGCCAGAGAATATCTTGAGATTGTGGATGAACCATTGAGAAATCTGAGCAACCCACAAGAAGTCCTCACCACCTCCTATAATAAAGCTCAAAAACTATATGTTGCTTGTCAGGAATTAGTGGATTTAGCTCAAAACTCACAAGGTAATCTTTAATCATTTACCTTAACTAAGAAGGAAAAAACGGATAATTTTTAGAAGCTTACAGATTGTTAGAAACTCAGATTACAGAAAAAGATGAATCATAGAAATTATTATTATATATAACAATTATATTTAAATATATTATCCAAACTTAGGGATTTGTAATTGTATTTATAATTATAGAGTCTTTAATGCTAGTGTTTACGATTCGAAATACAATAAAACACGATACCCTAATAACATAGAGAGAAGAGAAGTTATTTTATGATAAAAAATATGAAGTATAAAGGCATGTACATCATGCAGAAGCAGTGGATCTGGATCGAAAGATAGTATGCAAGTAGCTAGAAGGTGAGAAGCGGCCAGTGTACCAAGGGTTGGAAGTTGGGATTAACAAGCAGTCTCGATTTGTTCAAGGAATATATCCTAAATTGAATATTAGAATTAATAATATTTAGCAATAGTTTTCCATGTAATTCATATATAAAAATTAAATAGAAAGGAGGAATTATTTGTGGCTATTAAGCATACACCAACTGGAGTCATCCATAATGGAATTAAGGGCGGAAAGACTGGCTGCGGTACTAACACTAAAGACAACCCTAGTCACTGGGTTGAAACACATCAAAGAATCACCTGTGATAAAAACGGATGTAAAAACTAACGATTTGCCTTATAGAGGATAGCATCAATTATAGATGCTATCCTCTATTTTAAATTATTGAAATAGTCAACTCATATAATAGAATTTACAGTAGTTTTTCATCCTTCTGCTTTTCTTGTCCGAGTTCCGAGAGCTTAAGGCTCCCGTCAACCATCACACATAATATAGTAATCTCATGGGTTCCCGCATTCCAACTCCTAAAGTCAGGTATAAGGTGGAAGAAATAGACTTTATTGAAGGATGGAAGAGTGTTTATATCAAGGAATTAGTGCTGTGATTCATCAAGGAGAAGCTGCCTTATATGATGAGGTGGTTAACTGGAATCTGGTTGGTATGTGTTGGGTGAAAGTGAAAGACCGCTCCGTCATGGAGCGGCCATTAAGTTATCAGAATAACTTTATTTTACATCATCAACCTTATGTCACGCACGAATAAAGTAGTCCCAAAATACAAACAAAGTCCCATCTCCCCCCACCCTCTAGCCCACTATCCGCCCCATTCTTGAATTGACCTTAATTTACACAATTGTTTATTCAAAGCTTGTTTCTGCCTGTTTTTCACCCCTTTAAGTTGTTGTAGAACAGATTTTTACCCCCTATTTGTTTCAAAGTTCGAATATACTTGTCCCACCATTTTCTCCCCTCTTCCTCCATGTCTTCCTCCTGGTCTTTTTTCCTTTTCTTCCCTCTTTTCCCAAGAGTAATAACTGTGTAGAATGTAGTGATATCAACGCTTGAGCAAGGTATGTAATGCGCTACATATACGAGAAAGGCCCGAGAAGAAGAACGAGAAGTAATATACCAGGAAAGGTTAGGTTAAAGGCTAGTAAGAGGTCTCTAAATGACCTCTAATCATTCTGCCACAATGGTTTCATTCTTTGTCACACGCGTCCTCAGGGACGCCAGAAAGGGTAAGAATAGGGTGAATGGATGAGAGCTTTGGGGGAAAGGGATGGGTAAGGTGTGGGGAAATCGCTGGAATGAGCCTGTATCAAGGGATGAGGAAAAAGAAGAGGCGTCCGAACGGACGTGAAGGATGGGGGAAGGATTTGGGGGAAGACTAGGGTAAAAAAAGAGCGAAGCAGTTGATGCTGCTTATCGCTCTAAGGGGTGTTTAAATTTTTGGGATGACTTTATTAGGTTTTGACACCTTATTTTATTTTAAAGAATCTCTTTTCTACCTTCGAATGATTTGGAAAGTGTGATTTCATCCGCATACTCAAGATCACTGCCCACCGGCATTCCTGATGCAATTCTCGTCACTTTCACATCAAGCGGTTTAAGCACTCTTGAGATATACATCGCAGTGGCTTCACCCTCGATGGTGGAGTTCGTCGCGACAATGACTTCTTTAATCTCACCGGACATTCGTCTGACAAGTTCTTTGATTTTGATGTCCTCCGGTCCTCTTCCTGCCATGGGCGATATACTGCCGTGGAGCACATGATACACGCCATTGAAGTCTCTTACCCTCTCTATGGCCATGATGTCCTTAGGCTGCTCAACAACGCAGATGACGTTGTGATCGCGATTCGGATTCCCGCAGATTGCACAAGGATCCTTTTCTGTGTAGTTTCCGCAGACCTGGCAGTATTTGATTGTTCCTCTTGCTTTGATGAGTGCTTCTGCAAACTCGCGCACCTCATCCTCGGGAAGGTTCAAAACATGCAGGGTAAGTCTCTGTGCTGTCTTGTTACCGATACTGGGAAGCTTCGCGAATTCTTCGATCAGCTTCTCGATTGCAACTGGATAAAAATCCATTTATATTCCTCCATAATGCTCACCATCAAGTGAGCAGTCTACATGTCTTAACCTTTCAAAATGACTAAAACAGTCCTGGCATTCCTCCTGCGAGTTTACCCATGACCTTTTCCGCATCTTCATCAGCCATCTGCATAGCTGCATTTACAGCAGATAAGACAAGGTCCTGCAGCATTTCAACATCGTCAGGATCTACTGCATCCGGATCAAACTTAACATCCTGTAGTCTCTTCTTTCCATTAACCACTACTGTAACCGCTCCGCCGCCAGCAGACGCTTCATATTCCTTTGTTTCAAGCTCCTTCTGGTTCTTTTCCATATCCTTCTGCATTTTCTGTGCCTGCTTAAGCAGGTTGTTCATATTTCCTCCGCCCATTCCTGGGAATCCCTTTGCCATAACTTTATACCTCCATATATTTTATCTTTTTTTTAATGTACTATAACTTCGCATCCGGTGCAACTTCTATTCGTCGACCACATCGATGCCGAATTTCTTGAGGGCATCGTCAAAGCTCTCAGTTTCAGTCTCTTCTTCTTTCTCTGCACGTTCACCTTCTACAGTGAATCTGAATTTTACAGGTTCGCCTAAAATCGAGCTTGCAGCATCCTCAAGAATATCTCTGTTCTCTTTTTTCTCCAGTCTCTTCTTGCTGAATGCATATTCTTTTGTGAACCTTACCTCAATGACTCCACGATCGCATTTTACTGGCTGACCGACAATGATGGACGCCTGTATGATCATCTGTCTTCTCGCTTTAAGGGCTTCCATGATCTCCTTCCAGTTTCTTCTGACCAGATCAAGTGTTACCTTGCAGTCATCATTAAATGCTTCTTCCTCAATCCTGACCGCATTTTTGACTACCTTGAGCTCTTCCTTCCCGGTGAGTGGATGAGGCTTCTCATCTGCTGCTGCAGTCTTCTCTCTTTGAGGTGCCGCTTCCTTGACCTGAGCAGTCTGAGGCTTTACGGTTTCATCACCGCTCTTCTCCTTGAACTGTCCACGTCTCAGGAAGTCTTCTATAATCGAGAGTCTTCCGAGCATAGACTCGCTGGATGAATCCAGCTCGTTCTTTGTGAGACTGATGATGGCAAGTTCAAGATAGATTCTTGACTGCTTGCTGAACTTCGCCTGCTCCTCCGCCTTCTGTAGGTTTCTGATGATCCTTGTGATGACCTCATTGGATGCAATATCACCCTGACGCTTGATGACTTCAATGTCTTCTTTGGAAAGATCGATGACCTCTTCAGGGTTCGGCATGATCTTTGCAACCAGAATATTTCTGAAGTGCATGATGAGATCCTTGGTGAAGCTGTAGGGATCTTTTCCCCCATCGACCACCTCATCAAGTATTCTGATGGATTCCTTGACGTTTTTGCTCAGCATGGCTTCAGACAGTTTGAAAAGATTCTCCTGACCGGAAAGTCCCAGCATATCGAGAAGATCTTCGTATTCGAGTTTACCCTCTCCCATACTGATAGCCTGATCCATGATGGACAGTGCGTCTCTCATGGCCCCATCGGAGATTCGGGCGATGAGATCAAGGGACCGGTCTTCTGCATAGACGCCCTTGTCTGTTGCAATACGTCTTAACCGCTTTGAGATTTCCGTATATTTGATTCTCTTGAAATCGAATCTCTGACACCTTGAAAGGATGGTCACCGGCAGTTTCTGGGGATCCGTTGTCGCAAGGATGAACACCACATGCTCAGGCGGCTCCTCTAGTGTCTTAAGAAATGCGTTGACTGCTCCTGTTGAGAGCATATGGACTTCATCCAGGATATAGACTTTATACTTTCCTTCATGAGGCGGATACTGTACCTCGTCGATGAGATCTCTGATGTCATCCACCTTGTTGTTTGTAGCAGCATCCTGCTCCACAACATCAAGTGACATGCCTGCATCGATTTTCACGCACATGTGGCAGATGTTGCAGGGTTCTCCGTTTTTAAGATCCACACAGTTTAATGCCTTCGCCATGATCTTTGCGCAGGTGGTTTTTCCCGTTCCTCTTGTTCCGCTAAAAAGATATGCATGGCCAATGCGATTGGCTTTTATTTCATTGATGAGTGTGGTCGTGATATGTTCCTG
This sequence comes from Proteiniclasticum sp., assembly GCF_032054185.1. NCBI lineage: Bacteria > Bacillati > Bacillota > Clostridia > Eubacteriales > Clostridiaceae > Proteiniclasticum > Proteiniclasticum sp. The sequence continues at coordinate 69,806 of NZ_DAMBTF010000013.1, read as the reverse complement.
ACCGATCACATCGCTAAATACTCTAGGTCTCCATTCACGATAAAGTGCGGTATATGCCATGACCTTTTCACCTGCTTCCAAAATATTACTTACCTTATTATTATACATGAGATGACTCTCTTTTTCATGGAATCTGGGCAACTTCCCTAGAAACTCAGTGGCTTGACAAAACTTAACTAAATTGAAAATTCAGACTTATAGTGCTATGTTGATAGTAGTAAGATCATATTCAGCAAAATCAGAATATACCATTCAGAGGATGATGCAATTATGGTGCAGTTTATTTTTCAGATCATGGGCGGTACAGCCCTTCTCATGTACGGCGTAGACATGATGGGCGAAGGCCTAGAAAGAATGTCAGGCAAGATGATGAAGAAAATCCTGGAGAGGCTCACAGGCAAGCTCTGGAAAGCCTTTCTTGCGGGTATTTTTCTGACCGCTTTAGTTCAGAGCAGCACAGCCATATCGGTTTTAAGTGTCGGCTTTGTCAATTCGGGCATCATGAGACTTTCCCAGGCCATCGGAATCATCTACGGGGCTAATATCGGAACAACAATCACCGCACAGTTCATGGCACTCAGCTTCAGCTTCAATCTCATCCAGCTGTCACTGCCGATCATCGCTGTCGGATTCATCTTTAAAATTGCAGGCAAAACCCATAAGCTTCAGAATGCGGGGCACTCCATCATGGGTATCGGATTCATGCTTTTAGCCCTCATGATTCTTAATGAGGGAATTCCTTACATGGAAAACAATGCGTCCATCAGGTATTTCTTTGAGCACTATGCATCCAATGTCATCCTAGGCATTCTTATCGGAACGGTGACGACGGCGCTTGTGCACAGCAGTGCAGCGACTGTAGGCATTGTCATTCTCCTTGGCAACGCGGGACTGATATCCCTTACAACAGCTGTCATCCTCATGCTTGGGGACAACATTGGTACATCCGTTACCGCTCTTGTCGCATCCATCAACGGAAACACCAATGCAAGGCGTACAGCCTGGGGACATGCTCTGCATAACATCATAGGTGTGCTCATCGCACTTCCTTTTCTTCCGCTTTTTGTAAAGCTTATCGAATACTTTACCCTTTCCGTTCAGGGAAGTACGAATATCCAGCTCCAGATCGCAAACTCTCATACCATCTTCAACATCATCGTCGCACTCATCTTCCTTCCTCTTAACAAGTACTTTGTGAGTCTGCTCATGACCATCGTCAAGGACAAGGAAGCAAAAGACGGACGTAAAGAATCTTACCTTGATAAGCTTCTCCTTGATACTCCTGTTGCTGCCCTTGATGCAAGCCTTAGAGAACTCAGAAGAACCTTAACCCATAACAAGGATATGCTGAATGCGACGTTTGAGAACATCCTGAAAGACACGACAGAATCTTCTGCCGAGGTATCCGTCATGGAAAAGGATGTCATTTCACTTCAGAAAGAGCTGACAAAGTACATGATCAGCCTTTCGAAGCGTACGCTCAGTGAGGAGCAGTCCATCTCCCTTCCTGGCGTCATCAAAGGAGCAAAGTATCTTGAACGGATGGCCAATCATACCAGTCATCTCATGTCCCTTCAGATCCAGCGAAACGACAAGGAAATGTTCTTCACCGAAGAAGCCCTTAAAGAACTGGACAATCTGAGAAACATGCTGAACGAGATGTACGAGAAGACCTGCGAGAACCTCAATCATCATGAGGAAGATAACCTCATGAGAATAAGAGAACTCGACATCAGCATGGACAGAAAAGTGGCCAAGTACAGTGATAACCACGTCCTTCGACTTGAAGAGGAGAAGTGCACCATGGAAGCTTCCCTTATCTACCTTGAAATTCTTCAAACTTTAGAGAGGATCAGCGGCTACCTCTACAAAATCGCTAAGCTCTGCAGATATGAGCTTAAAGGAATCGCTGCACCCCTAGAATGATACTTTTCAGAAATAGCAAAACCCTTAGTTCAAAATCTGAACTAAGGGTTCTTATCTTTTAATTGAAACCGTGCACCTAACTCTGACAATAAACGTTCAAGCGTTACCCAAATAGTAAACTCAAAACAGGTTTGCCACGGCACACGAAAAATTCTATTTATCGCTGCTACCTTCCGGTCCTGACGAGGTTCATAGACATCCGTTGCGTGGGACCCATTTATCAACGTCACTTTTAAGGGTCAGACCCTGAAAGTTCAAGCCTCGGATAGGAATTACACCCTGCTATAGCGGATTGCAGGTTACAGGGCACCGCTAACTCCCCGTCTAGCACGGTAATGGCGGAGAGGATGGGATTTGAACCCATGATCGAGTTTCCCCGATACACACTTTCCAGGCGTGCGCCTTCGACCACTCGGCCACCTCTCCACATAAGTGCTCACAAAGAAACTTTATGAGCAACACAGTTAATTTTAAAGGAAAACCCCCATTAAGTCAACAGTAAATGAGGAATATTTCTTTCATCGGGTATCCTAGCCTCTATGGGATCTTTTCTTCACTTTTCCGAAGACCATGGATAGGAATCCCAGAGCAGGTCTGACATCGGAAAAACTGAAGATGGCAGGCGCTTTTTTTCTGAAGAGTGACTTCATGATGTCCATTCGACTGAGCTGGCCGGCTCTCACATACTCTCTTATGGCCAGAAGGTCCTCGTAGAGGTATCTGAAATGGATATTGGAGTCATAAGTCTTCATGTCTTTTTCGATCTTCTCTCCGATCATTTCCCTGTAGGCAAGAAGCGGAAAGTTTATGCCTGCTTTATCCAGAAGGCTGTTTAAGTTTGTTGTTCTTGTATTGATTTCGATGAGATAGAACTTTCCTGTTGTCGAGTCCTTCTTGTACTCTATTTCACCGAATCCCTTGTACCCTATGGCCTTGAAGAAATCTCTGCTCATTTCGTGGAGCTCAGGAACAAGTCTCTGCTCGGTATAGACCGATGCCCCGAAATTGATGGGGAACTGGCGGTGCTTCTGACAGGTCATCCAGTGGGTCACATCGGAGTTTCTGTCAAGATAGGCGTCATAGGTATACATATGATCGTCAAAGCCCGGAATGATCCTCTGAATCACGCCGTCAAGACTGCTCTCAAGAATGATGTCTCTGTACTTCAGAAGTTCTTCTCGGTTATTCACGATGAAATTCTTCACCCTGAACTTCGCCACAAACATGGTCGATTCTGTGGGTTTCAAAATGCAGGGATAGCCCACTATTTTATCCACTTTATCAAAGATATCGGAATCATTCAGCTCAACACTTTCAGGGATCGGCATACCGTACTTTACAGCAAGCGTCTCCAGAGTGTCTTTCATCATGATGTCTGTCCATTTGCCTTTAACATCCATGGGGAAGAGATAGCCTTCCTTAAGTGCATCGAAATTACGGTCGATGAACTCCACGTACGGGTCACCGCTCGGGTAAAGAACAGGCTTCACCTTTTCTTTCTTTGCAAAATTCACCATGAACCTTACAAGTTCCTCTTCCTGTTTCTTGTAATGAGGAACGATGATCTGTTCCTTCAGATATTTTGAATCCGCACCATAGGTGTTTTCCTTAGAATAATCCATGGCGACCGTATATATTCCTTCTTTTCCCAGGCATCTGATGATCGATAGTCCGATATAATAATTTGAGCCCAGGATCACTGCTTTATTTTTCATCACTCTGTTCTTCCTCCATCTGATAATGAGTAAATTATAATACATAAAGGCCCTCTTTGCACCGAAAAACGGTGGATGCGATGGGATTTCACGAAAAAAGACTGCCAGGGCAGCACACACTGTGCCTTTGGCAGTCTTGAGAGTATCTTCTTTTATTCCAGATCGTGCAGGAAAAGTCCGCTTCTCAGCTTCGGCTCAAACCAGGTGGACTTTGGTGGCATAACCATGCCTGCATCGGATATGGAGATGAGGTCCATGATTGTGGTCGGATAAACAGAAAAAGCAACCTTCATATCGTTTGCCACTCTTCTCTCCAGCTCAAGAAGTCCTCTGATTCCGCCGACAAAATCGATTCTCTTGTCCACTCTCGGATCTTCGATACCAAGAACCGGATGCAGGAGATGATCCTGAAGGATCTTGCAGTCCAGTCTCTTCAGCGGATCGTCGTCGAATACGATATGTTCTTTGGCTTCCATCTGGTACCACTGTCCTTTAAGATACATACCGAAGGTATGCTTTCTCATGGGTCTGAATGGTCCTTCGCCTTTGTAGGCTTCAACTCTGAAATCACTCTCCACCGCTTTAAGGAATTCCTCTTCGCTGCAGCCGTTAAGGTCCTTGACCACACGGTTGTAGTCCATGATTCTCAGCTCATTGCTCGGGAAAATGACGGAGAGGAAATAGTTGAACTCCTCATCACCGGTAAAGTCAGGATTGTGTTCTCTTCTCATCATCCCGACTCTCACAGCAGAAGCTGCTCTATGATGTCCGTCAGCGATATACAGAGATTCCACATGTCTGAACTTTTCCACGAGCGATTCGATGATCTCATCTTCAAGGATTGCCCATGCAGTGTGTCTTACACCATCTTCTGCAACAAAATCATAGATCGGAGCGTGCTGTGTCTTGTAGTCTTCGATGATCTTTGTGATCTCATCCTTGAATACATACGTCAGGAAGATCGGTCCGGTATGGAAATTGGTCACATCCACATGGCGGATTCTGTCCGCCTCTTTTTCCGCTCTTGTGAACTCATGCTTTTTGACCACATTGTTCATGTAGTCGTCTATGGAAGCAAGCGAAACAAGACCTGTCTGAGGATGTCCGTCCATAACCAGAGTATAGATATAGAGTGCTTTCTTCTCTTCTGTGATCAGAGTACCTTCCTCGATGAATCTCATGAGGGTTTCACGGGCTTTCTCGTATACTCTCTCATCGTAGTGATCCATGGATGGATCAAGATCGATTTCCGCCTTGTCTACATGAAGAAAGCTGTATGGATTGTCTTTGACCATCTCACGGGCTTCTTCTGAATTCATCACGTCATAGGGTAGTGCAGCGACCTTGTCTGCTAATTCTCCACTTGGTCTTACTGCACGGAATGCTCTTACTGTTGCCATGGTTTCTCTCCTTTTCCTATGCGAAAAACGCCTTGATGATCGACACGATCTCTTCCCCGATTCTCAGCTGGGCTTCATCTGTTGATGCGCCGATATGAGGGGTCAGTGAGATCTTATCGTGGGTGAAGATTCTTTCGTTCTTTGTAGGTTCTTCACGGAATACGTCTATGGCAGCCGCTGTGACCTTGCCTGAATCCAGAGCATCGCAAAGTGCATCTTCGTCAATGAGTCCGCCCCTTGCGGTATTGACAAGATAAACGCCGTCCTTCATCTTTTCGATTTCTTCCTTGCCGATCAGATAAGGTCTGTCTGCAAGTTTCGGCATATGAAGGGAAATAAAGTCCGCTTCCTTGTACAGTTCTTCAAGTGTGACATACTTGTAAGGTTCATTTTCAGGCTTGTGTCCGCTTCGGTTTGTATAGATGACCTTCATGCCTAGGGCATTGGCTCTGATCGCCACTTCTTTTGCGATCCTTCCGAATCCGATGAGACCTAAAGTCTTTCCTTTCAGTTCGATGCCGTTGTAGTTTTTCTTGTTCCACTTGCCCTGTCTCATGGTGGCATTGGCAATGTGCATGAAACGTGAGATGCTGAAAAGATGTCCGATGGCAAGCTCAGCTACAGAGGCGCTGGATGCATTAGGCGTGTTTCTGACTGCGATCCCTTTCTCTTCTGCATACTTCACATCGATATTGTCTACACCTACTCCACCTCTTATGACGAGTTTCAGTCTTCCAGTTTTCAGCGCTTCATCAATCAGCGGTTCTCTGACCTTGGTTGCGGATCTGACGATGATTGCGTCAAACTCCTTGATCTTTTCATTCAGTTCCGGCAGTTCATAATGCTCGTTGACAACTTCAAACCCCAATTCTTCCAATGTCTTAATAGCACTCTGTTCCATTCCGTCTGCTGCAAGTATTCTTATCATATGATCTCCCCCTTGTATTTAGGATTAAGCGTTTTCCTTTTCAAATTCTCTCATGAAATCAACAAGAGCCTGTACGCCTTCGATCGGCATCGCATTGTATATGGATGCTCTCATACCGCCTACAGATCTATGTCCCTTAAGGTTTGAGAAGCCCTTGGCTGCTGTTTCCTTGACGAATTTCGCATCCAGTTCTTCGTTTCCTGTATAGAAAGTGACATTCATGATGGATCTGTTTTCCTTGACCACATTTGTCTTGAAGAGCTTGCTTGAATCCAGATAATCATAAAGAATGGCTGCCTTCTTTTCATTATGCTCGAGCATGCCTTCTACACCGCCCATGCTTTCTACCCAGTCAAGAACAAGTCCGAGGATGTAGATCGCGTAAGTCGGTGGTGTATTATACATGGAATCATTCTTCGCCATGATATCGTAACGGAGCATAACCGGAGTCTTGTCCTGAGGCTCTCCGATAAGGTCTTCACGGATGATGACGACAGTAAGTCCCGCAGGTCCCATGTTCTTCTGAGCGCCGGCATAGATCATGCCGTACTTTGAAACATCCACAGGCTTGGAAAGAATGCATGAGGACATGTCTGATACGATCGGCACTCCGCCTGTCTCCGGAAGATAGTTGTAGGTGGTTCCGAAGATGGTGTTGTTTTCACAGATGTGGAGATAGTCCGCATCTTCTGTAAGTGTCAGCTCTTCCTGTGTAGGAATATGACTGAAGTTATCTTCCTTGCTTGTTCCGGCAAGATTCACTTCGCCATACTTCTGAGCTTCCTTGTAGGCATTGCCTGAAAAACTTCCGGATACGATGTAGTCAGCCTTTCCGTTTTTCACCATAAGGTTCATAGGAATCATGGAGAACTGAAGTGTAGCACCACCCTGAAGGAACAGTACCTTGTAGTTGTCTGGAATGGACATGACGTCTCTTAGCTTCTGCTCTGTTTCCTTGATGATTTTGTCATAGACCTTGCTTCTATGGCTCATTTCCATGACGGACATTCCTGAGTCCTTGTAGTTCAACATTTCGCTTGCAGCTTTTTCCAGTACGCTTTCAGGAAGCATGGATGGGCCGGCGGAAAAATTAAAAATTCTTGACAATGTTATCGCTCCTTTATAATCATGATTGATTCAGTACAGTACTTTCATTATGTCATCTAATAAAATATTGGTAAACACTATTTTACCGAATAAAAATGAACCATTTTTAAATTGGCAGAAAACAACTGGTCAGGAAAAAAATATCGGAATTTAAGGTTGTAATCATTTACACTATAATCAATTGATTCTCGAATATTTTCGACATTGGCATTACCAAATTTCCACCCGTCATAGTCAGATTGAAATCAGATGCTCTCCACCAGAAGAAATTCCTCTTCATCCTCACCGTTTTTCTCGTCTTCGATGTAGATTTTTTCCACATAGGGAGAAGTCATGGCATTGAGCATTCCGCCATATTTCACATAGAAGTGGATGATGTCTCCCACCTGATAGGAATATCTGTCTCGGGAAAGATCCAGAATGAGATGATCGGAACTTGCACCAAGAATACTGATGTCCTGATTGACCGGAACGATTCCCGAAGGATCCACATCCTGCTTCCCAAGAGCAAGTATTGCACGTCTGATGATTCCTCTGTCCTCATAAATGGGTACATTTCCGAAAGCGTCTCTTCCGATTCTTCCATGAGGAACGGAAGGCTTGTCCTTAAGCTCTATGATCTGGGCTTTCAGAATGAACGCATCCTCATACAGTCCATCAAAGCGCTTTCCGAAGGCTGTTTCCTTGCCGAGAAGCATGACCTCACCCAGCCTCAGATTGTTGATGCCCATGGGAAATCCGTTCTCTTCATTGAGGAGATAGACGCTTGAGGAACTTCCGCCTGAAACGATATCGATTTCCAGATCATATTTGACCCTCATGGTCTCCGAAATCTCCACAAGGCGTAGAAGTGTCGTCTGTTCGGGAATCACTCCGCCGAAGCAGGTCAGATTGACGCCGAATCCTCTGATCTCGACACCCTCGATCTCTATGGCTTCCTGAACAAACTGCTCCACTCTGTGGTACCTGATGCCTTCACGGTAATCACCCAGGTCCACCATGATGATCACTTTATGGACCGTGTTCATTTCCCTGGCCACTTTCCCGATTTCTCTCAGCGTTTCGATCTCCGAGTTGAGACTGTAGTCGCAGTACTTCACCACATCACGGATTTCGCTTTTCATAGGGAGTCTTAAAAGCACCTTTTCCTTGGGCAGGTGATGGAGCTTTTTGAGATTCTGGATCCTGGCATCGGCAATATACTCTGCGCCGCCTTTAAGAATCGCCTCAGCAATCCTAGGCTCTGCGGAAAATCCTTTCGTCACTGCCATGATACTGATCCCCACAGGCTTGAACAGCCTGCTTAATCTTCTGGCATTGGTTTCTATTTTTCTCAGATTGATTTCAATGCATGGGTACATCTATCGCTCCCTCCCTTTCGTCAAAGTGCAGACTCTTCAGCATCAGCATAACTGCCGCTTCCTTATATTCCAGTGACAGCACACCAAGAGATGCCAGAAGATAGTCATGATCCAGCAGCACTTTCGCCTCTTTTTTCGGATACAGCCTCTGTCCTCTTGATTCCAGATGGATGTCCATCAGAATCCTGTCCATTTCCTCTATTCTTGTCAGTGCGCCTCCAGTACCGATGATGTATTTCACTTCCGTAAGATCTTTGCCTTCCGCAACACTCTTTCTTCCCGAAGATTCACCGTACAGATTCCTCACAGATCCTGCATGTCTTAAAACCGATGCAGAAACCGCCTCAGCGGTCAGCCGCCTTATGATTTCCCTCTCCAGCTGATTCTTCGGAATCGGAGGCAGATTTTCAATGTCGATTTCCGATAGATCGAGCTCATTCTTCAGCTTTTCCGCTCCGATCCGTTCCACAAGATTTCTCCTGTTCACATAGACGCCCAGATCGCCTTCCACGGTACGCTTGGCTTCAGGCTCGGGAGAGATGAGAATCCTGTTGATTTCCTCGCAGCCTCTGGTGACCGAATGGACGTCTGTTGTGGCTCCGCCCACATCGATGATCATGAGATCACCCAGAACTTCCTTTAATACCTTGGCGCTTTCCATCACGGCACCTGGTGTAGGAAGAATTCTCCCGCGCACCAAATCATGTACTTTATCCATGCCTTTGGCATGAATGATATGCTCCTCGAAGACCTCCTGAATGATCTTTCTTGCAGGTTCCACATTGAGCACATCCACCTTGGGATAGACATTTTCGGTGAGGTAGAGTTTTCCTTTGTATCCGGAAAAGATCTCTCTGATGTCTTCGGCATTGTCCGTATTTCCTGCATAGATGACAGGCACATCAAGCCCGAGCTCAGCGATCTTCTGCGCATTATAAAGTGCGGTATCCCGCTCGCCGTGATCAAGTCCGCCGGCAATCATGATGATGTTCGGCCGTATTTCTCCGATCTTACGAAGATCCGATGGCTTCAGCCTTCCGGATGTGACCTGCCGTATGATGGCGCCTGCGCCAAGAGCAGCTTCCCTTGAAGCCTTTACGGTCATATCATGAACAAGGCCATGGACGGTCATCCTGAGACCGCCGGCTGCGCTTGAAGTGGCAAGAAACCTTCCATACTCCAGTTCATGGATGCCGAGCATTTTTTTGAGATCCTCCATGGCTTCACGTAGGCCGATGGTCACATCGCCTTCCTCCACAGACGTTACGCCCTGCCCCTGTCCCAGGAAGATGGGATTACTGCTGTCCAGATTATGAAAGGCATTGACGACGGTAGTCGTGCTGCCGATTTCCGCTACAAGTACATCTATTTTCATCCCATTTCCCTCCATACCTTTCTTCTCTATCTGTTCTCTTCTCTTTTTTCTCTTCTCTTTTTCACCAGAAATGTCGCCACATGAGAACCCTTGGTTCCACGACCGAAGCCCATATCAAGGCCCGCATCCACAGCCAGCTCGCTGATGATCTGAGTTCCTCCGCCAAGAATGATGAGCTTGTCCCTGACACCCTTTTCGGTTGCCGTATCGCAGAGCTTCTTCAGATTCTTGTAGTGGATGTTGTCATGACTGATGATGGTACTTGCAAGAATAGCATCGGCATGGGACTCGATTGCCGCATCCACAAGCTTCTCCACCGGAACCGATGTACCAAGATAAATGGACTCGACACCGTACTTTTCGATTCCGCCATGCTTGATGTCTATGATTTCCCGAAGACCGACAGAATGTTCATCGCTTCCGACAGTTCCTGCTACAATCTTCATCGGGTATTTTTCGATTTCCTCTCTGATTTCCTCATCGGAGAGCACTTCAGGTTTCTTCGGAATGACAAGGTCTTTCGCATCCAGCGAGAATGCAAGTCTTCCCTTGATTTCCACAAGGGTTCCCTCCGCTTCCTGAAGAACCTCCTTATGCACCACTTCCACATCCAGAAGCCCCATCCGCTTTCCGATCTCCACCGCAGCGGCTTCCGCTGTCATTTCATCCACAGGAAGCATCATGGTCTGAAGGATGACTCCGTCTCCGGCCCATTCCACTTCAGGTTTTATGCACTCTCTTGTGAAATACTTCCTTGTCTCTTCCAGACGTTTTTCCACATTGTCCTCCGGGTCAAGCTCGTCGATATAGACGATTTTCTCTCTGACCTCCAGAGTATCTCCATGTATGGCATCGGAAGGTTTCAGAAACTCTTCGGGTACGTTGTTGTAACCGAAGAATCCGGATACCGGTGCAAAATAGTCCTCATCCTTCTCAAACACCGTATCGGCAGCAAGCCCGCCGTCCATCTTTCTCGCGATGCCGTCACCGTTTCTTTCAGGATAGTAGCCGGAGTCCACAAAGAATCCGTTCTCCACCGCTTTGAAGTATCCGCCGACCTCTATGATCTCTTCCAGAAAGAGCACTGCTCTTTCCTTGATTTCTCTCACCTTGTCTCTCAGGAAGCCCTCTTTCTTCAGCTCGATCATCTCCATGAGTCCGTCCATTCCCTGGAAAGCCTGCTTGGCAGTCGATACTGCTGCGATATTGTTGTAGTTCCATGGCACATTACGTCCTTCATCAGGCGTGATTGTGGACTGGATGTCCGCCCCTGTAAGCTCGGAGATGAGAAGATTAAGGACATGTGTCACTGTGGCTTCTCTTGTATCAGATTCCATGTACTTCGTATTCTGCTGTGCGCGTATTCTGTACTCATCGAAAAACTCTCTCAGTGCCACGGCATAGGGAAGATCCAGTGTCATGGATGGTGCAGGCGGCGCCGTCGGAGGTACAGTGCTTAGGCATATGTTTTCTTTTTCCATACCCGCCATGACAGAGAATACCGAATTTAAAGCATGCTGCACCATAAGCTCGGGAAGCACTCTATAGGCTTCTCTTGCTGTGGCATTGGCATTATGGGCACCATCGATCTGAGCCATCTGTGCAAGTGCCATGACACGCTTTGCGTATCCGGCATCCACAAAGGACCTCACCATATTGATGTTACGATAGAGCACATTGTACTGGGGATCCTGATGAGCTCCGTTTACCCCTTCTTCGGCAAACATTACTGCGATCTCAGGTCCGGCAACACCCGATACATAGGAGTGGTAGTTGATTTCTCTGCCCACTTCCTCTTCAATGAGATCCAGTGCCTTTCTCTGAGCTCTGACCTGTTTTCTCGTGATGGGGATACCGCCGATTCCCTGGGGTGTCCCTTCGATCAGTCCGTCATAATGGCTCTGTCCAGCCGTTCGGATGACCATGATATGATCTGCGCCATGCCATGCGGCCATTCTCATTCTTCTGATGTCGTCCTCGAATCTTCCTGAGGCGATTTCAGTTGTGATCACGGCATTGGGCTGAGGGTCGATACCTCCGAAGTACTTAGCAGAGGGCAGGCTCTCGCTCTGGGTCAGACCTTTACTCATTTCTTTATAGGTGAACTGACCGATCTTCTGGTCCTTCTCATGTTCTCTCCAGTGCCATCCTCTTCTTTTCGGGGAATAGTTTTCAAGATCTTTCAGGATCTCCTCAACTTTCAGTTTTTCATTCTTAACAAGCTTCATGCTCTGCCCCCCTTGAAGATGCTTAATGCCACATCCAGATGTTTTCCTTCCGCCATCTCTCTGCCCACCGCAAGGTAATCCTTGCCCAGTTTTTCGGAAGTTTTCAGCACAATATTCCCTGCACCTTTGCCCATAAGACCGAGATCCAGAACGTGATTCACGATATCTCCTGCCTCAAGACTTGAAAAACCCATGCGAAGAAGCACCGATCTTTCCACTGAAGGTGTTGTGCTTTTTTTGGAGAGTGTGATGAGCGGCTGAACGATCTCATCTGCAAGAGAAAAGAATCTCTTTTTCAGCTCTTCTTCGCTGAGCTCCGCCAGGTGCCTTCGTCTTATCTCGTAGTCGTCATTTCTTTTATCTGCCATATCGTCTACCCCTACCTTAATTAAAGATTTTACAGTACGATTTTTGCGCCAAGGAGCTGAAGCTCAAGCTTCACAAATTCATAGGATTCTCTTGTCTCTTCCATCAGGAAGATGATATCAAGCTCTGTCACTCTTGTGATGTTCTTTGCAGCGACAACGTTCCTGATCATTGAACGCTTGAGATTTTCCATATCCACAGGCCTTAAGGCGATGTCCTCAGGGCTTTCCGGAAGGATGATGCTTTTCCCCGGAACTTCCTCTTCAGGGTTTCCGAACCGGATCTCGATTCCTCTTTCTCTTGCAAAGGAAAGCTGTGACTGAGGATGCTTGCCTGCTCCTGTGTACTCCGTTTCCTGAACAACGATGATCTCATTTTCATCCATCTGCCGGGCCATGGCAAAAGCGGCGGTAAGAGAAGTATTTCCCGCAGGACCTCTTTCCAGGCCTTCCAGCTGAGCGAGCGCTTCTGTCATATAGAAGACTTCACCCTGCTTGACGAGGTAATATTCATCCATATACCTTAAAGGTCTTGCCGCACTTCTTGGAACATCGGATCTATCCGGGAATGTGGCAAACGGAATGCCGAATCCTGTATGCCCCGTGGTGAAGGATTTCTTGTTGAAGTCTCTGTCTGACGCCATATGAAGCCCCTTAAGATCCACGCTGACCCCAATGACCTTCGTCTCCTTTGCACCGGCAAGTCTAAGGCCTCTGGCTGTTCCTGTGATGTTCCCTCCGCCGGCATGGGTCACCATGACCACTTCAGGAAACTTGCCGTATTTCTCCTTCACTTCTTCTGCGATCTCATATCCGAGGGTTTCCACGCCTCTTATGCCGAAGGAGGAGTATAGGGAAGCGTTGAAATATCTCGTTTCCTCCAGGATGCTGAGAAAGCTGTAGAAAAGCTCAGGTCCAACTGTAAGAGAGATGACTTCAGCACCCAGCGCCTCGCATTTTCTTCTCTTTTCAAGGATCTCCGGCTGACCGATACCTTCGCTGTCATAGCATTCCTGCACAACGATGCACTTAAGGCCAAGCTTTGCCGCCTGGGAAGCGACAGCTGCGCCGTAATTTCCGGATGTTGCCGTAACGACTCCTTTATAACCAAGAAGCTTCGCCTGATAGACAGAAAGAGAGGCTCTTCTGTCTTTGAAGCTTCCTGACGGATTTCCCGCTTCATCCTTGATGAATATTCTGGCACCTTTTCCCTTTCCGGAAAATTTTCTGGCAAGGGCGGTAAGATTTGTGAGCTCCACAAGAGGAGTATCTCCGACGGAAACCTCTCTTTGAATCTTACGGATCTCCGAAAGAGAATAGCCCGCGTCTTCCATCATGGTGTCATAGTCGAAGGCGATTTCTGAGAGCTCATATTCGTCATAGTCCACGCCCAGGGCTCTTTTCATGATCTCATTTTTCCTGCCCATGACCGCCTGATAGCTCATATCCTTACTCATGGTCCACCTCCAGAATCTTTCTCAGCTCCACTCCGATTTTGAGAAGCTCTGGAATGAACGTCTCTCCATAGCTGTGATCGTAGGTCGGATTCTCCTTGATGAGCTTTCCTGAAACGAGTCTTCCGGATACGGTCTTCACGGTCACTCTATCCATAAGCTCTGCATACTCGTCCTCCAGAAAGCCCTTCAGTCTCATTTCAAAGGGGACTCTTCTTGTCTCTTCAGGAATATTTCCTGTACGCTCTTCAGGTCTTAGTATGGTGTCATGGATTTCCACCCATGTTCCTTTTGTTATCATCATTTTTCCTTCTTTCTATTTCAGATGATTTCTGAAATCATCCATGATCGCATGGGTTACCGGGATGTCCGTCATGGTGATGAGGCCAGCCTCTGCGCTGAGCACATGGGGAATGACATTCACAGCAGCTGCAATGGTGCCGATCCCGCCTGGAACTTCAGGCTTGATCACCATGGAAAGATCCGGGTCACCATGGATTTCGATATAATCACCGGTCTCGATGTTTTCAAGGTCCGGTCTCACCTGCTGAGGGTGTTCCAGAGTAATGACGGGTCGTCCGCCCTTCATGGCAACAGCGGTATGGTTGCATCCGCATACCTTTCCGGCTTCCACCACGATATCGTCTGTCACGCGCTGAACATTTGTCATGATGGGCGCTCTTGTCTGAATGATCTCGTCATACTGAAGTCCAAGGCTCTTTGCGATCATCGGGATGGACTGCAGAAAGCCTACATGGCCATAGATTGTGCCTTCTTCCACGCCTTTTTCGAAGTCTTCCTTTGAAAGGCCCACACCCTGCTCCTCCATGACGGTAAGCCCGAAGGGGGAAAGATCGTTCACTCTTCTTGCATAGATATGGTCCACTCTTCTTACACCAAGGGAAAGCTGAATGATGAGCGTATCCAGAACAAACCCGGGATTAACGCCGGTACCCAGCACGGTGACGCCGTTTTTCAGCGCCATCTCATGGATTTCCTTTGAAAGCTCCGGTTCTGTCACATAGGGATAGGCCATCTCTTCCGCTATGGTGATGACATTTATTTTTCTGTCGGTCAGAAGCCTTAATTCTTCAACAACACCTTTGACAAAGGAGTTGATGGCAAGAATGCAGATATCCGGTCTCACTTCATCAATGAGTTTCACCGGATCGTTATATACAGGAATACCCATGGATTCTTTTCCAAGGAAGACGCCAAGGTCCGTGGCTTCAGTCACTCTTTTCTCTACTGCACCTGCCACTTCAATTCCTTCCTTTGAGAGAAGCATTTCTACCATACCTCTTCCCATATTCCCGAGACCCCATTGAATCACTCTGATTTTTTCCACTTGATTATTCCTCCCTCATGCAGATTCATCACTACATATCTGTCAAGAATGGGGAGCCATAACGAACCCCACTTCATCATCATTTATATTTATAGATAATCATGTATGAATATCTAGTGTTATTAACTGATATATCGTTTATGCAATGTAAACCTTTTTATTCACTCAATTATAGAATATCAAATAAACCCCCTTTTTGTAACCCCCTAGCCCTTCTCCCCTGAACCTTTATTCAATCTGAAAGAGAATCCACGCACCGGATATCCGGCAAACCGGATAAAAGTTTAATGAAAAGGACAGACAATTTTAATTA
Organism: Proteiniclasticum sp.; assembly: GCF_032054185.1. Classification (NCBI taxonomy): domain Bacteria; kingdom Bacillati; phylum Bacillota; class Clostridia; order Eubacteriales; family Clostridiaceae; genus Proteiniclasticum; species Proteiniclasticum sp. The sequence goes on along the minus strand of NZ_DAMBTF010000013.1, from coordinate 54,286 downwards.
AAACGACATCACAGCCATACCATTTTTACGTACAATATAAATAAGAACATTTTTAGGAGATATTTATGGAGATTAGACAGATTATAGACTTTCTGATGAATCTGGATATACATATCGTGGATCTCATCGAATCATTCGGAATCGGTGCCTATCTGATCCTGTTTCTGATTATTTTTATGGAGACAGGCGCAGTCATTCTGGCCATTTTACCAGGCGACTCGCTTCTTGTAGGTGCTGGGGCATTTGCCGCCACGGGTGATCTGAATATCGTCGCCCTTCTTCTCGGATTCTTCTTATCGACTGTCCTTGGAGATATGCTGAATTACAAGATCGGCAAGATTCTCGGAAAGAAATATCACCGGAGCCGATACGAAAGCAGGTCGCTGTTCAAATTCATCAACAAGGAAAATTTCGACAAGGTGCATAACTTCTTTACCCACAAAGGTCGAAGGGCGTTTCTTGTATCAAGGTTCATTCCCATCGCAAGAACCCTAACCCCATTTACCGCAGGCTTCACCGATGTCAGCTTTGTGGACATCTCCTTCTTCATGTTTCTGGGTAACGCCTTCTGGACCTCCGTATATGTCATGATCGGCTATTTCATGGGCAATATGGACTTTATGAGAGGCAGATTCATCTACATCATGCTGATCATCTTCATCATTTCCATGCTTCCTGCGCTTTTCTTCTTCTTCCGCAACAGAATGGGAAACAGCGTAAAAAAATGAACTTTCCTGCTGCGGGTGTTTTTCCGCTCTCTCTGTATGAAGATCCTCTGAAATTCCATCGGAAAGAAAGGAGTCTACTGTTATTGAAAAGAAAATGATTCCTGTCAGGCTTATTCTGACTTTTTCAGCCTTTTCCCTTCTGGTTTTCGGAATCTTTGCATGGTTCACTGATTTTGAAATAAACGGGTCTTCTCTCCTACCGCTACTCCTTTCAACAGGCATCAGCAATCTGCTTTATCTCATCTACAGATCATCATACCGGAATGCAGATCCTGAATCTCAGAGCAGGCTCATCACCATCATGGGAAAAATAGGATTTGAAGGAAACATGGTGCTGTTTATCTGCCTTCTGCTCTACATGATCGGATATGGCCTGATTCTCTTCACTTCGAGTTAGAATGATCAGGAAGAGAAGTGAAGCCTGATGAGACAATATTTTTTATATAAGAAAAGATCACCTTCAGCTGTTTAAACTGAAGGTGATCTTTTTATGTCTTTAATCTGTATTCTGTTCTGCGGTTATCTCAGGATGACATCCTTAAGATTGGGGACGTGATCCAGTTCAATGCTCTCACCGTCTATTGTGAAAAGAACACCTTCAACCCATCTTCCGCCATATTCTCTCTGAAGGAATGTTTCTGTCAGCGCAGTCTCTGTAACCAGCCCGCCTGTTGATCCCTGGAAATAGTCATATATCCAGCTCTTTTCTCCTGCAGCTCCTGATCCTTCCTTAAGATCGACAACCAGGATTTCTTTCCCGTCGATGGTTCTGATTTCTTTCGCTTCCATTTCCAGTCCCTGGAAGAACTTTTCGCTGAGCTCATCAGCCATCATTTTCATCTTGTTGAGGAGCGGTTCGTCTGTCTTGACGACCACTGTAGATACCTGAACCATGTTTCCGTCTTCTTCTGAACCGAAGACAGGAAGTTCTTCCTCATCTTCTTCCACAGGTTCAGCCGGCACTTCCGGATTTCCGCTCTTCAGCGTTTCGATTTCCGCCTTAAGTGCTGTGTTTTCCTCGACAAGTTCTGCATTGTCTGCTTCAAGAGTTGCGATCTTTTCTTCAAGCTTTGCGATGTTCTCCTGTAGTGCACCCGAATCACTGGTATTTTTATTCCCGCATGCGACCAGTAAAGATAAGCTCATCATTACGGCAGCAATTTTCAGCATGTTCTTTTTCATCATAATTTCCCTCCTAAGTGATGCTTTATGTCTTTGTTCTTATATTATATCAAATTTCTAGCACCAGATATTACTTTCAGGCGATTTCACAACTTTAATTCTTCTTTGTACCCCATGGCTGCTGAGATTAAGGATTTTATAATTAATCCTATGTTATAATGAGAGAAAAAATTAGCGAGGTATTTATATGGATCCAGTTGCTTTTCGATTATTCGGCATTCCAATCATGTGGTATGGTGTCATCATCACCATAGGTGTACTGGTGGGATTTGTCGTTCTCTATTACAACAGTAAAAGAAGCAGAGGTGAAGTCAGTTTTGATGAAGTCACCGATGTGTTCCTATATGCTTTTCCCCTGGCTCTCATAGGTGCCCGAGCTTATTATGTCCTTTATGAACTCGATCAGTATGAATCCTTCGGAGAAATGCTTAATTTCAGAAGCGGAGGACTTGCCATTCACGGGGGTATCCTCGGTGCAGCCCTAGGAATATTCATCTACAAGAAAGTGAAGAAGAAATCGCTTAAGGATATTCTGGCTATGGTCGATGCAGCAGCACCCGCCATGATCCTTGCTCAGGCCATAGGCAGATGGGGAAATTTCATGAACCAGGAAGCACACGGCGGACCGGTATCAGAAGCGTTCATCACCAGGTTTCCCCAGTTCATCCAGACCGGAATGAACATCAACGGCACCTACTACCATCCCACATTTCTCTATGAATCCATCTGGAACGTCCTGTGCTTCATCGCACTGATGATCCTCTTCGGAAAGAAAAAGAAGAATGAAGACGGGATTGTACTTTATGCCTATTTTATCCTCTACTCCATCGGAAGATTCTTCATCGAAGGAATGAGAACGGACAGCCTGATGTTCCTCGGAATGAGACAGGCACAGCTGATTTCAGCAGCTATGATACTTCTGGGTGTCATCATGATCATCATCACAAAGAAAAGAGCAAAAAGACTGTAGAATATAGAGAATTATTAATGAGGATCCGGCTGAAAATGCCGGATCCGTTTATTTTTTTTGCTCTGTATGAAATCTATGTTGAAAATGGAATATTTCTCAAAATCGTAATATAATATAACTAACATCCAATAGTATAGTTTTTCATCTTAATCATATCAGTTATAGGAAGCATCAATATTGATTTAGAATATTACGATGACATTAATAGCGTAGTTTGAAACTACTAAATTTGAAAAGAGGTGTAGAATGAAGATTTATAATTGGAATTATTTCATCATGGGTATAATTCTTGTAGTCGGTGCGTTGATCAGATTATTTGATTTTAGTGGGCTGATGGACTTGTTCTTGATCGCTCTTCTAGTTTATCAGGCAAACCGAGCTTTTCGTATTTCACGAAAAAAGAAGGAGACTCTCCAAAATATGGACTGAAACGGTTCATATTATATATTATTGCAGTAAGGGGGGATTCTATCGAATCCCTTTTGTGATGTTTCAACTTCAACATTATCTCCAAGCACAACCTTTTTGTGATCTGTTTTCAGCATCTGATGGCCCGTAAAATACCCTGTACTGTGCAAGAATGAAGCCGAAAGGTATCATGATTCATTACACGTTATTCAAAGATCATCTCTTAATTGGAAATATCTTTCGAGTATAATCTGATGAACAGGAATAACCGGAAAGGGGCGAAACAGATGATTAATCTGACCATACTGCAGATGAACGATCTGCATGGATATCTTGATCTGCACAATGAAGTCTATTATGAAGACAAGGGAATCACTTTGTCTAAAGCTGGAGGACTGCCAAGATTAAGAACTGTAGTGGAAGAGATCCGAAAAGAAAAGGGAGAAATCCTCTTTCTGGACAATGGGGATACGATTCACGGAACCTATGAAGCGGTAAAAAGCGAAGGTGCTGCACTTGTCCCTCTACTAAATCTTTTGAGACCGGACGCCATGACCTTTCACTGGGATATTGCCTATGGACCGGATGTTCTCAAAAAACGCGAGAAGGAGCTTGATTACCCGATTCTTGCCTCCAATGTCTATTATAAGGACTCTGATGAGCTCTTTATGAAACCCTATCTCATCAAGGAAGTATCAGGCGTAAAAGTCGGCATCATCGGTGTAGCAAGCAACATAATCGGCAGAAATATGCCAGAAAGCTTCAGTGAAGGACTTTACTTCACAAATGGAGATAAGGAGCTTCCATCATATATCCGTGAAGTAAGGGAAAACGGTGCTGAAATTGTCGTCCTTCTCTCCCATCTCGGTTTTCCACAGGACATTGCTCTGGTTTCGCAGATTTCAGGCATTGATGTCTGCATAAGCGGACATACCCACAACAGAATAAGAGAAGCGGTGAAGATAAAGGATACCTTCATTATTCAGTCCGGATCTCACGGTTCCTTCCTGGGCAGACTGGATCTGTCCCTTTTCGAAGGAAAAATCACATCGGTACACCATGAGCTCATCGATATATCCGAAGGGATTCCAGAAGATCCTCAATTCGCCGAAATGGTCAAAGACATCATGGATCCGTATAGAGATCATCTCGATCAGACTGTCGGAAAGACCGATGTAGTTCTTCACCGGGGAACAAGTCTTGAATGTCCCATGGACAATCTTCTGCTTTCTGCACTGCTTCACAAAAGCGGTGCACAGATCGCATTTTCAAACGGATGGCGCTACGGGGTTCCAGTGGATATCGGACCTGTCACCATGAGAGATCTCCATCAGGTAATCCCTGTCAACCCTCCCGTTTCTGTAGTCGATCTGACAGGAAAAGAGATCATCGACATGCTGGAGGCAAATCTTGAACACACCTATTCAGCTAATCCATTCAATCAGATGGGCGGCTATGTCAAGAGAGCACTGGGGCTGAAAATCTATCTGAAAGTGGAAAACGGAGAAGGACAGAGAATACAGAAAATCAATGTGGGCGATGAAGAGCTTGATCTCAACAGAACCTATCGGGCGTGTTATGTCACCAGTCAGGGCGTTCCGAAAAAATTCGGAAGAAATCACGAGAATCTTCCTTATTCAGCAATTGACGCTCTTGTTGATTACCTGAAGACCGAGACATTCAAGCTTAAAGAAAGCGGCTCCTATGTGCTCATATGAAAAAAATCCATCGAGAAAGTTCTGCCGCTGCAGAGCTTTCTCTTCTTTTGGAGAACATATTCTCTCTGAACGTATTCCTTCACTTTATTATTCATTTGTTCAAAGTCTTAAGCCAGATATTTCATTTTGTGCTGATATAATCTTAGCAAAGAAGCTTATAGAAACTTCTCACCTGATCATGTGAAAGAAGGGGATAAACATGAAGAAGACTTCCGTCATCATGGTTTCTATACTGATACTGACTGTCTTTTTTTCCGGCTGCCGTGAAACCGGAGATAGAAGAAGTGATGAAGGCAATACAAGCGGCAACATCTCAAACGGCGGAATATCGGTAAGTTCGTCGGAGTGGATCTACTTCATGAATTATGCGGACAACAGCAGGCTCTACCGGATCAGAAAAAATGGAGATGCAGAAGAGAAGGTCAGTGATGATCAGGCATATTTTCTCAATCTCATGGGGAATGATCTGATCTACTGCAACGGAAGCGACGGAAACAGGCTATACAGGATGAATCTTGATGATCTGAGCTCATCGCCCATCTCTTCGGATGCCTGTGAAAATGTCCTTGTCTCGGGTGAGTGGATCTATTACATCAATAGATCTACAGAAGAAGATAAAGAGAATTATGGAAGCATCTTTAAAGTAAGACCGGACGGTTCAGGCAGAGAAAAAGTATCCGGCAATCAGGTTCAGTCTTTCACCGTATCAGAGGATCTCATCTTCTATCTGGAACCTGAAAAACAGTTCCTGCATCGGATGAAAACCGATGGCACCGGCCAGACGGCGCTTCTTGAGAGACCATCCGCCGGAATCCTCATCTATGAAGAGCTGATCTATTATCTCAATACCGAGAACGGAGAAAATACCATCTGGAAGATGGATCGTGACGGAAAAGAAAACCGCAAGCTTTCAGGCGACAAGGCGGCTTCGCTCAATGTATCAGGTGGCTATATCTACTACAGTGCAACCCTCTCGGATTCTTCGGATCTTGAGATGCGCAGAATGGACCTTGACGGAAAAAATGTCATGACCTTCAATGACGACAATGCCGTAACCATGAGTATCCATGAGGACTGGCTCGTCTATATCGATATCGACTTTACCACTTTCATGATTGTGCAGACCTTTGTCAGAACGGATGGGACAGGGAGAAAAGATCTTGCCGTAAGCGGCACAGACTCTCCTTCTGAGCTGAGAACCTATCCGATGAAGGTAAAGGTATCAACAGATGAGCTGACTGCCGAATGCCTCTCCGCATATGCCACGAATATTCTGAAACACCCTGAACCGGGATTCGAATCGGTACTGTTTGATGAAACAACGGATGGAGCTTATGTTTTCATTCATACCCTCATCATGAACCTTACGGATCATGATATCGATCTGTATCAGGAACTGGGTATCATGACAGATCTCGGAAATGAAGAACGCTTAGTCTACTGGCCACACTACGCCGACATCACAGATGAATCCGGAAAAAGCAAAATCGGATTCCATCTCAGAAGAGAAGAGTATCAGGAAAACCTCATCATCGGTGCCGGTGAAACAAGAGATATTCAGATCTACATCGACCTCTATGAAATCCGTTTTCCGGTCTACCTTGCACTTTTAAGCCATGAGCGTCTGGATCCTGAGTCAGCCATCCTCATTGAACCGGAAGAGACGAACTATGTCGTCAGCTGGGCTTCTTCCATGGAAATTATGGCGGAAAGGTTTCCTGAGCATGAAATCGGACAGCTTAGCGGAACGGTCCATAAGTTCCCGGATGAGGAAGAAGAACATTTCTACTACACTTTTGAAGTGAAGGAGAAAGGCGCTTCCAAAGGCTCCTATTATCTGGTCAGAAGAGAAAGTGGAGAAATCTATATCGGTGAGACAAAGAGGAACTCTCCTGATCAGCCAGCAGTACCCGTAAAACCCCTGCCCTGAAACGGACAGAAAATCAAAGATCCTCTGCAAAAACCATGAATAAGGTTTTGCGCAGAGGATCTTTATTCTCAGTTCATTCTCTTTTTTTAAGCACACGGTTCATAAAGAAGGAAGAAGCATATGCTATACAGGAAAATCCGATGAATCCCCATACCATAAAGATATTGGGCAGGAAGAGAAACAGATATCCGGTAAACAGAACCGGAACGACATTGACAGCAAGCACCCCCATCACTTCCGGTAAACTGTAGAACGGCAGTGTAAGAGCAGTCTTCAGAATTTCCATTTCTCCTTCCGTTGCCTCAGCTGCAAGAGGAATTGCGGTGAAAAAAGTGGTCAGGTAGAAAAGCAGCAGCCCTCCCTGAATAATGAGAAGCGGATACTTTATCCCGCTGTCCACAAGAAGAAGGAGTGCCGTTTCAGCGGCAAGGAGCATCCCCACAGCAGATAAGATGAGCCAAAGAACAGTAGGCTTTCTGAAATTACTCCTGAAAGACGAAAGGTATTCTCTTAGAGGATACACATCCTCTTCCCTTGAAAGTTTAAGCGTCACAGAATAGAGTGCTGCTGAGGATGCGCCGATTGTCACAACCGGGAGACTGGTAATGATAAACAGCACATTCAGAAGCATCATATCCGTTATTCTACCGAGCATTTCCATAAATCTGCTTTCAGGATGAAAAATTTCAAACATATTATCCTCTCCATTTCACCGTGGGTTTATTGCTTCTCTTGATCAGTTTTCGATATAGACATCAATTCTTCTGACTTTTCCTTCTCTGACCTGTTCTGCCTCTTCACCTTGAACAGCACCATTGTATGACTTTTTCTGCCCTTCATAATCGGTCAGAATGATTTCTCTGATGCTGTACTGACCAGGGATCAGTGATTTTCTGCTGCTGAGATGATAGCTCATCGGGGTCTTTCCAAGGAAAGTCGTATCGATGTTGAGCGTCTCAGTGATCAGGTAATCCGGTATGGACGGGGAGAAGCTTAGGGTAAGTTCTCCATCCGACTCCTTGAAAAATCTTTTTCCGAACATCATATGCTGCCAGATTTCCAGAAACTCTGCGGTCGATCCGCTGAGTCTTGCCACATATCCCTTTCCGTGGATCTTCTCATCCGGATTTGCACTGCTTGCGATAAATGACGAGTTCTCCAGAAGGCTTCTTCCATAGACCTTGAAGTCAAGAAACGGGATACACATGGTCTTAAAATCTTTCTGGAATTCTTCATGCAGATCATTCTTCAGCAGCTCCAAAAGATACTTATACTCCATATGGAGCCAGATGGATTCATTCTCAAGCCATCCAGGGGTAAAAGCTTTGGCTCTTCCGAGCTCAAAGGTGACCTCCTTTAGGGAAGCATTGACTTTATACATCTGCAGTTTCCTGTCATACAGGGGGCTCATTCTGACTTTCTCATAAGCTTCTCTCTTCTCTTTCCATCCGCTCATAAGCTTCAGATATTTCACCGGTCCCTCAAGGAATATGGGCAGATCGATTCTTCTGAATGATTTAGGAATAATCCTGCCTTCTTTCTTCTCATATTCTGCCACTTCTCTATAGTAGTAGGTGGGACAGATTCCGTTGTTCTCGTCTACCGCCTCTTCTATGCCTTCATTTAGATAGCTTATAAAGAGCTTCAGACTTTCTCCGAATTCCAGGCTCAGAATCGTCCTTTCTTCTCCATGAATACCCTGCCTGATCTTTTCTCTGTAGGTTTCCTTCAGACAGTTTAACTGATCCCATACCTGAAACTTTGTCCGCTTATCCTCCTGACGAGCTTTCAGAACATTGTCTATACCCATGAGGAGATCGTACGCTTCTCTGGGAAGCTTAATTTCCCTGTCATAGGCATTCATAGCTTCACCCATGAATTTCATCATTCTGAGGAGTTCACAGGCGTCTGCAACCGATGAGCCGAAAATCCCCGGAAGGCCGTTCAATGCGTCGTACCAGCCAGGCTTTCCCGCCTCCATCTCGATGCCTCTACCGTCCGGATCAAGGGTTGAGAACTTAGCTGCGAGAATCACAAGGAGCTTTTCCATAAGCGAAGAATGATAGATCTCACCTTTTCCGAAGTCGGTTCTAAGCCTCCTATCTTCAGCTTTGTCATGCTCCAGTTCCACTATGGAATGATACTGCCTGATGCCTTTTGCCGTTTCCACATAGCGCTCATGCCTAGGCAGAACATGGGCATTCTGAGAAAAATAGGTATAGGTTCTGTCTTTAAACAGAAGTTCTTCAGCTTTTTCGGGAAAAATGGAAAGATAGGCTTCAATCTGATCCAGGTTGTAGACAAAATGATCCGTCCAGTAGCCTTCGGAGAACTCCGCATTCTGTATCTCCTCAGCCTTCTCGATGATCTTTTCTAGAAAATCTCCTTCCGTTCCCTTAAGCTCTATCTGTTCCTTCTCAATGAATCTCAGAAGCTGTCCAGGTGAAAACTCTTTTTTCAGAAATTCTTCCAGCTTTTCCAGATGTCTGTCGGCTACCTGGTCCTTAACCCATTCAGTGCCCGACATTCTGTATGTAGTCGACTGAACAGAAAGAGGATTGCTTCCGTCCATCTGGATCAGGTTACAGAATCCCTTGATGTTGGTATCCTTCACGAAAGGATGGAATCGGACATCATTTCTTCTGTTCTGATTGACGTCTCTGAAGTTGCCGTTCCCCTGGGAATAGTATTCCGGTGACAGTCTGAAATAATTATAGTCTCTTTCGATATCACCATGTTTTCTGGAATAGAGGTGAATCACCTTATCCCCTATTTTCACCGGATGACCTCCCCTGATCAGATTATCAAGGTATGTCTGACGGGCATATTCATCAAAGAGTACATTCCCCGTACCCGATGAGATGACATCTGTAAGACCCCTTGCAAGACTTTCATTGTATGCTTTCTTACGGGTGAAATAATCCTTTTCCCGGACTTTGTCTGCAAACGCCTGAAGAAGTTCCTTGCTTTCCGCCATTCCGGAAACAGATATGATCTTGAGCTCCGAACCTTCAGAAAGTTCTCCATGATAGACTGAAAATCCTGATGGGACGGTGTTCTGCGTAGACTGTTTTTTCGTGAGAAGATTTTCCGGCGTGTCATTCAGAAAACCCACCGGGTTCCGATAGGAAGTGTCATGAGCGAAAATGATGCTGGGGTCTACGACCATATCAAGAAGCTCATGATGAGGTCCGAGAGATAAGTAGTAATTCCCTCGCTCGATGAGTGAAACCACTGCGGAGTCCTTTGTGCTGATTCTCACCCTGTAGTAGGGAAGCTTTTTCTCCGTATCTTCAACCTGCATCCAGGCTTTCATGGTCTGTCCTGTTTCTTTCAGCTCATTGAGGTCAATTCCGTAGGGAATGACTGCAGGCATCCCGTCTGCAAGTTCAAGTTTTCTGGCTTTTCCGGAAAGATCGAGAATCCGCATCTCCCTGACAAGACCGCCAAGCTTTTCCTCCGGTAGAGTATAGTAGCAGATCGAAACCTTCAGTCCCAGCTTCTCGTTTGTCTCCTCGATTTCCAGATCATTCATGCCGATGAGCATTCTTCTCTTAAGTGAATCATCTGAAAAAGGCTCGTAATATACTCCGTCGATTTTCAGAAAGCTTCTGAAGCCCATGGTACTGACAATCTGATAGGACTGATGGGCTGGATAGAACTCCATGATGGAGTGATCCTTGTTCTCCGTACCGAAGCTTGCCACCGCCTGTCCGCGATTGACATAATAGCACCAGATGGGAATGCCTTTCTTTCCGCTGATTCCTGGAAGAAAACTCGAAAACACCGAATCCATGTGATAATTTTCTATGACAAAGCGTCCATTTTCAAAGCTCATGATAAACTCCCCCTATCCTTTAACTGCTCCGGCAACGAGGCTGTCCTGAACCTGACTGCTGAGCAGGAAGTAGATGATGATTGTAGGTACAGTCGCGATGACCATCCCTGCACCGATTAGTCCCCAGTCCGTCGAATACTGTCCTGCAAAGGACATGATGCCCACAGGCAGTGTCCGGTATTTGTCGCTGTCGACAAAGGTGTTGGCAAGCATAAGCTCGTTCCAGGTCCCGAGAAAGGTGAATACCGAAGCTGTTGCAATGGCCGGTTTTATGATGGGCAGGATAATCAGTGCAAATGATCTGAATACACCGCAGCCGTCGATGTATGCAGCCTCTTCGATCTCCTTGGGTATCCCCTTGTAGAATCCTGTAAGAATCAGAATGCTCATGGGAATGGCACCTGCAATGTAGGGGATGAGAAGGCCCAGATATCCTCCCTTAAGACCGGTCCTGTCCAGCAGCTGAAAAAGCGGCAGAAGGGCAGCCTGTGCAGGGATCATAATGCCTATGGCAAATATTCCGAAGACCAGTCCGCTCCATTTCCACTTCATCCTGGCAATGGCATAGGCCGCCATGGCGGAGAGAATGCCAGATGCAATCACCGTTGTTGCGGAATAGAATACTGAGTTCAGAAAGTATCTGATGATGTTTGTCTGCGTAAATGCCTTATAGTAGTTCTCCCATCTCCAGGCCTGAGGAAGTCCGATGATATTGTCACCGAAAATCTCCGCATTGCCTTTAAGGGAAAAGGTCACCAGCCAGTAAAGCGGGAAAAGCTGAGTGACGGCAATGACGACTAGCAGGATAAATTTCAGGTTCTTGGCTATCTTCTTATTCTTCACTTTTCTTCTCCTCCTAGAATACCGAGGCATTCTCCTCTGCTTTTTTGAACAGTCTGGTCACGATATATGAGAATATCAGGCACTCCACCACAATGAAGAAAGCCTGTGCACTTCCGTATCCGTAGAGGCTGCGCCTGAACAGATTGTTGTACATGAGCGTTGCCGGAACATCACTTGCGTGATTTGGTCCTCCTCCTGTCATGACATAGATCAGGTCGAAAGCTCTCAAGGAGCCCGTTATGGCAAAAATGGAACAGGTCTTTATGACAGGCGCCAGAAGCGGTATGGTGATCTTGATATTGGTCTGCCATCGGTTTGCACCGTCGATCATGGCCGCTTCATAGTAGTCAGGGGAAATGGACTTGATCCCTGCATAGAAGATGAGCATATGATATCCGATATACTGCCAGACAGCAGGCACAACAGTGCTGAGAAATGCAGTATCGGGATTGGAAAGCCAGGAATATTCCGATGACTGGCCTGTAAAGGTCGAGATCAGCATGTTCAGCAGACCATACTCGCTGTGGAAAATCTTGATCCAGAGCTGTCCGATGACCATGCTCGAAATGACCACAGGCAGAAAGTATATGGTTCTGAAGTACTTTTCTCCCTTGACCCCTTTAGCCAGGAGCATGGCAAGTCCCAGTGAGATGGGCAGCTGTATGAGAAGTGATGCGCCCACAAGTATCATTGAATTGAGAACCGCCTGTGGGAAGTATCTGTCTCCGGTGAACATTCTGATATAGTTGTTGAATCCGATAAACTTCATCGTTCCGATACCATCATATTCAAACAGGCTGTAGATTCCTGACGTGATCAGCGGAATGATACTGAACGCAATAAAGAGAATCAGCGCAGGCAGTACAAAGACTGCTATATGTCTTTTTTTTCCTAACATCTTTTCCATTTAAATCCTCCTGTCATGAGATGAAAAAGGGTATCACCTAATTGCAGTGATACCCCTACTTCACCTGATCTAACAACCCGCAGTCAATTATTTGTTGATGGCTGCCTTATGTTCTTCAATGAATGCCGATACATCAGCATTTGGTGCAAACAGTGTCTGAACCATTTCGTTATGGATTGTTGCAGGCTCTGAGTCAAGGGAAGTATCCCAGGCCAGAACGCCTTCCTTGCTGTTGGCAAGGATTTCCTTGATCTGTACGAACAGAGGGTTCAGATTGCTTTCATCCGCTTCTGTAGTCCAGCCGCTGAATCCTGTACCGGTTTCATAAGCTGCAACACCCATTCTTTCATTGATGTATATTGCAAATTTAGCCGCTTCTTCCTTGTCTTTTGTATTCTTGTTGACCCAGAAGGACTCTACAAATCCGCCTGCATAATCGGATACATCACCCTTGCCTTCTACTACCGGCATGTTCAGTGCGACAACATTGCTAGGATCGATGGTAGCAGTTTCATCTGTGTAAAGACCGTTTGCAAGCCAGCTTCCCATGATACGCATAGCTGCTCTTTCATTTCCGAATGCAGCATTGGCATCATCGTTTCCGGATTCAAGAGGATTCTTTCCGAATGCGCCCATGTTGTAAAGCTCTACCAGCTTCTCTGCAGCTGCAGTATAGCCTTCATCGCCGAATTCCACTTTTCCTGTGAGCATATCGTTGATGTTTGATGCGCCTACTTCTCTAAGTGCTAGTGCCTGGTAGATGAATGCCGCATTCCAGCCATCCTTTGCGCCTGCTGCGATCGGTGTCACACCATCAAGTGCGGACAGCTTTTCCACTGCAGTCACAAGTTCTTCGTAGGTGGTTGGAAGCTCAGCTCCTGCCTTGTCAAACAGTTCCTTGTTTGCATACAGGGTCATGAACCATGAGAATGATGGTACTGAATACAGCTTTCCGTCGTACTCGAATGCTGTTGTTGCGCCTTCAAGCATTCTGGATTTCACATCATCTGTCAGATACTCATCCATTGGGAGAAGTTTATCAGCGTTAACAAGCTTTCTTGCAGTTCCAGCACCCCAGTAATAGAATACATCTATACCTTTTGCATCACCTGCGAATTCAGCTGAGATCTTCGTCTTATAGGCTTCAGTATCCAGTGTCTGAGTTTCAATCTTTACATGAGGATTTTCACTGATATAATCTGCTACTGCCTGATCATAAAGTTTCTTCAGTTCATTTGTATCATTAGACCACTGATGCCATACATTCAGGGTAACCTCTTCATCAGCAGCTGGAGCTCCTGGTGTCTCTTCAGCCACAGGTTCCGTTTTTCCGCATCCGGCGAGTCCGATGACCATGGTTGCCGCCAAAAGCGATGTTGCGATCTTACTTATGAGCTTCTTTTTCATTCTTTATTTCCTCCCAATTATTACACTTATCGTTGTAATCGGTACCAATTCACTTTACATGCATGTCTTAACGTTATATTCAGTATACTTGATGGTCTTCGGAAGGAAAATTTAATATTTTGTCCTAAAAGGTCATTATTTTTACTTCATCAAAACCTTTACATGGAAAAATTCTTCAGTTTTCAGGCTTCACTTTCCTGAATTCCTTTACCGTGACGCCCGTGATTTTCTTGAAGCAGATGCTGAAGTAGTGTGAATCGCGGAATCCGATTTTCTCAGCAACCTCATAGACTTTCATGTCTGTGGTGTTTAAAAGCCTTATACTCTCTTCGATTCTCTTCTTCAATATATACTCGATAAGGCTTATGCCCATCTCCTTCTTGAACACACGGCTTAAATAGCTCTCATTGGAATAGATTGTCGCGGCCACTGTCTTCAGGCTCAGTTCAGGGGAAAATATCTCCTGATTGACGTATTCCAGAGCGTCTTCCACGACTTTTCTTCCTCTCGTGTTTTTCTTTTTCCTATGGAAATCCATGATACGACCAAGGGTTTTCAGAAGATATGGTTCCATCTCGTCCACGGTGCTGATGGATCTGATCTCGCTGTAGAGCGTATCCTCTCCGGTGATTTCAGAAAGTCCGCTGCCGAACTTGTTGAGGGTCGCAGCTCCTTTTGAGAGAAGATCCATGGTCATGAGGCGATAGTACTCAATATCTGTAATTTTGGATGCTCTTATAAAAGTCACATACTGATTGACGTGATCTGCAACCTTTTCTGTCAGAGCGTTCTCAATGGAGAAGATGAAATCTTCCCAGTCGATATCTTTCTTGTGCTCATTCTTCTTGATGACGCTCTGATATTCCTTGTAGGTGATGCACCGGTTTCTGCCAAGAAGAACTGATGCGCTTATGGCCATTTCGGATTCCCTGTAGGCTTCTGGAATATCCCCTACGCCTTCATGCATATTGCTGATGCCTATGGTTGAACCGGTCTGAATCTCACTCTGGATCCGCTCATGGATGGTATCTGCAATCCGAGAGGCTTCATCAGCTGTGTCAGTTGCAAGAATGACGATGATGCTCTGCTGATAGTGGGTAAAGGCCATATGCTGGAAAGGCACTTCCTCTTCCACAATTCCAAGGACCGTCTTCACCTTCTTCATGGACCTGATTTCGCTCTTTTCCTTCAGCCTGATGTCATAGACCGAGAACTTCCTGTAGAGCTTCTCAAAGCCGAACATACTGAGCTTTCTCCTGGCTTCATCCTCAAGAACATCTCCTTCAATGAGCTTCTGAAAGAAGCTCTCCATGACGATATCCTGATCTGCCAGGGCACTTTCCTTAAGCTGTATGACTTCTTTAAGCTCCTCTTTCTCCTTATAGATCTTTTCCCTGATCTTTAATGCCACAGTGGTGAGATCCGTTATGGATACGGGCTTAAGGAGAAAGTCCTCCACACCGATTTTCACCGCTTTTCTGGCGTATTCAAATTCCCGGTACCCTGTGATGATGACGATGTGGCTTTGGGGAGAGATTTTAGTGATCTTCTCCGCCAGCTCCAGACCATTCATATTGACCATGCTGATATCCGTCAGCACAAGGTCCGGCTTTTCCTTTTCGACCATCATGAGCGCTTCTTCTCCGGAGCCTGCTTCTCCTATAATGGCAAATCCGTTCTCCGCCCAGTCAAATCCTTTTCTTATGAGCACTCTCTCAAGCTTTTCGTCATCCACGATTAAAACTCTGATTTCCATTATGATTCACCATCTTTCTGTCTTTTTACTCTGATCATGATTTCTGTTCCAGTTCCGATTTCGCTGCTGATCATAATCGGATTCTCTATGCCGTAGTAAAGCCTGATCCTCTGGATCTGGCTGTGGATTCCGAAGCCTGATTTGCCGGTGATGTTCTTTCCGGTCATGACTTCCTCGATCCTCTTCTCGGACATTCCTTTACCGTCATCGGAAACCACGAAGATGATCTCATCCTCGTCTCTGTAGGCTCTGATGGTGATATGTCCTTCACCTTCTCTGTTTTTTATCCCATGGTGGACTGCGTTTTCCACAGGGGGCTGAAGAATGAGCTTCAGAATTTTAACATCAAGAAGTTCCTCCTCCACGTCGTACTCCACTTTGATCTTGTTGTCGTACCTGATATTCAGAATCGTGATATAGCTTCTTATGCTTTCAAGCTCATCTCTTATGGAGATGAAATCCATACCGCTATTCAAGCTGTTTCGGTAGAAACTGCCCAGCGCCTGAGTCATTCTGAAGCAGTTCTCGTGATCTTCCATAAGGGCAAGGGCGGAAACCGCATCCAGAGTATTGTAGAGAAAATGGGGATTGATCTGGGCATTGATGATATCGAGTTTTCCCTTGGCAATGACCTGCTCCTCATCCTTAACCTGCTGGATGAGATTCTTGATGGAAAGGGTCATGTGATTGAAAACATTCTTTAGATTGTTGATCTCGTTTCTATGCTCGTCTATGGGCATTTCAATGAAGTTCCCGCGCTCTACGAGTTCCATATGCTTCTCCACTTTGTTCAGCGGCTTGAAGATGAGCCTTGTGAGAAACATGGAGCTGATGAAGATGAAGAGGATATTCATGGCGATGATGATGGCGATGGCAGTGGTATAATAAGGCGCCATAGCCCTCATACTGTCGATCTTGAACGCGCCCACAAGCTCCCATCCGCTGATGCCCATATCCTGCCGGACAAGAACTACGCTCTGCCCATCGATGGTCACTGATTCATAGCCGCTGACCGATGCTTCCCCGTCTGAAAGACGGTTCTTGAACTCCTCCTGATACTCATCTGGAGGGATCACGTAATTTCCCGACTCATCCACAATAAAGAATTTGTTGTCGTAGGATGCACTGACTTCATTGAAATAAGATTCGATGGTTCTTGCATCAATGGTCACAAGAAGCGTTGCCAGAGGCTCATAGGTGTTCATGTCTCCGATTTCTCTGATGTAAGAGATGTAGTTTCTATTATCTCTGAACTGGATGATCTCCTCGCTTCGATGAATGAAAAATCCGTTTCCACGAGCCTTCCGCACATCGCTGAACCATTCCGTGTTCCAGATCTCGTCATTATGAATGGCAGCCGGAGCCATCTTATATGAGCTGTAGGGATTATGATACTTGTCGAAGATGAATACCCCTGAGAGATAGTCACCGGACAGAATCATGTTCACAAGGCTCTTCGTGATGTTTTTATGGATAAAAGGGTCCATATACATGGAATGGATGTTTTTCAGCGAGGACTGAATGTCCTCATCGAAATAGATCAGATCGGAAAACTGGGTGACGTTTTCAAATATGATACTCAGATTTCCTTTCAATGCACTAACCGTCTGTATGCCGAGCTCCCCCACTTCTCTCTCCGTATATTCACGGTTGATGTAGGAAATGACGGAAAAGGATAGGACCAGCGAAAAGATCAGAACGGATATATAGATGAGTATGATTTTCGTCTTGATTTTTAACCCCTTATATAAATCGGTGAGTTTAGCCATGAAATCCTCCAATAATAAAACCTATGTGTCTGATGCAGGTAAATATTTTAACCTATTCTAAGAAAGTATACCATTTCATTTCATCTTAAAGGTAACTGGAAAGGTTTTCCCCGGCAAGGTTAAACAGAAAACAGGTAAAAATTTTTACCTATTTGGCAAAATTAATAAATTCTTCTGCTCATTTTCCTTTGCTATACTTGAGACAAATTTAAGTGTCTTAAGTTAGGAGCGATGTAATATGATCAGGTATAACAGCAAAGAGGATGAAACGTTCAGTCTTAATCATCCTGAGCTTACCAGCTATCTCTACTTTCCCCTTGCCAACGAAAATGGTGTCATGAGTTCAGTGACGCCAAATCTTTCCGGCGATTCCAAAATTTCACAGAACGCATTTCTTATGCCTCCCGTAAGCAGCGAAAATCTTCATAATGACAAATCCTCCAGAAACTTCTGGGTCAGAATAAACGGATCCTCCTTCTGGTCGGCAACGGGAAAATCCTCGAAAGCCCAGTCGGAGCTTTTTACCGATGAAAAGGAGGCTACTGCCCTTGAAGCAGGTTTCATGTACCATAAACTCACCAGAGTTTCAAAGCTTGGCTTGACTTCGGAAATCATGAGCTTCGTACCTTCTTCGGGTGAAATGGTGGAAATCACCGGAATCACCCTTAAAAACACCACCGAAAAACCCATGACCATTGAACTTGTGTCAGCCATTCCGGTCTTTGGACGCTCAGCAGACAACATAAGAGATCACAGGCATGTCACTTCTCTTCTTAACCGGATCGAAACCACTGAATATGGTGTGACGGTGAAACCCACCATGTCCTTTGATGAAAGAGGACATCACCAGAACACCCAGGTCTATGGCGTATTCGGCGGAAGAGAGGACGAAAAGCCAAGAGGCTTCATCCCAACAGTCGAGGAATTCATCGGGGAGGGTGGAAGTCTTGAAAATCCCGGGATTCTTGGTGATCAGTCAATGACTCTTCTGGGCGCCGGTGAAACTGCAGAAGGGTATGAAGCCCTTGGCGGTATTGTCTTTAATGTAAGAATTCTGAAGCCTGGCGAAAGCATCTTCTACACGTTCATCCTCGGATATGGAGAAAATAAGGAAGATCTTGAAAAAACTGCCGTCAGGTTCATGAACAGGAAAATGTTTGACCAGTCCCTTGAAGAGACCAGGAACTGCTGGAGAGAAAAGGTGAACATCACCTACGCTACAGGAGATGATGTTTTCAATCACTGGATGAAATGGGTGAGCTTCCAGCCGTTTTTAAGAAGAATCTACGGCTGCTCCTTCCTTCCCCACCATGACTATGGAAAAGGCGGAAGAGGATGGCGCGATCTCTGGCAGGACTGTCTGGCACTCCTCATCATGGATCCTAAAGATGTCAGAAAGATGCTTCTTGATAATTATGGAGGCGTAAGGATAGACGGAACCAATGCCACCATCATCGGATTTTCACCTGGCGAGTTCATCGCAGACCGAAACAACATCACAAGAGTCTGGATGGATCACGGTATGTGGCCATTCCTGACCACCAGTCTCTATATCCAGCAGACAGGAGATCTCGATATTCTCACTGAGGAAACCACCTACTTCCATGATATGCAGATTTCAAGAGGTGAGGAAAAAGACCTCAGATGGAATCCTATAAACAGAAACAGACTCATGGATCAGACAGGACAGCCTTACAGGGGCTCTGTCCTTGAACATATTCTCATCGAACACCTCACCGCCTTCTATGATGTGGGTGAACATGGACATATGAGACTAAGAGGGGCAGACTGGAATGATGCCCTGGACATGGCCAGAGAAAACGGAGAAAGCGTCGCCTTCACCTCCATGTATGCCTATAATATGGAAGAAATTGCAGAGCTTCTAAAGGCTCTGAAAAGTAAGGGAACAGATGAAGTTTTACTGCACAAGGGTCTTCTACTGCTGCTGAAAGATGGAGAACGGAACCCTTCCTTTAAGAAGAAGCTTCTTAAGGACTACTGCATGGCAGAATTCACGGGCGAAAAGATCAGCTTCGATATCGAGGAGATTATAAATAGCCTTGAATCTAAGGCAGCAGAGCTTAAGGAGAACATCAGGAAAAATGAATGGATCGAATGCGAATCCGGGTTATCCTGGTACAACGGCTATTATGACAACAGTGGGAATAAAGTGGAAGGTGACTTCCTGTCCGGAAAACGTATGATGCTCACAAGCCAGGTCTTCACGGTTATGTCTCATACTGCTGACGGGGAAGAGCTGACGAAGATCATAAAAGCTGCAGATGAGCTTCTCTATGATGCTTCCATCGGCGGATATAAACTCAACACGAACTTTAATGAAGTCAAAATGGATCTTGGCAGAATGTTCGGTTTTGCCTACGGTCATAAGGAAAATGGAGCAGTCTTTTCCCATATGGCGGTCATGTACGGCTATGCGCTCTACAAGAGAGGAAAATCCGAAGAAGCTTTCAAAGTCATCTCTTCACTATACAGTCACTGCAGTGATTTCGAAAAGAGCAGAATATATCCGGGGATACCGGAATATATTGACGCCAAAGGAAGAGGGCTGTACCATTATCTTACCGGCTCTGCCAGCTGGATGCTTCTCACTGTAATTACACAGATGTTTGGCGTCAGCGGTAAAATGGGGGATCTTTCTTTCAGACCACAGCTCCTTAGGGAGCAGTTCGGAAGAGATCATAAAATACATCTGGATTTCCCTTTCTATGACCGTAAGCTGAAACTTACCTATGTCAATGAAAGCATGCTTGAAGCGGGCAGCTATAAGATCACAAAGATCAGCATCGATGATGAGCCTTACATAAATGGCACCTCAGTTGATCTGATCAGAAAGGAAGATATACTAAGACTGGATCCTGACAAAGAACACCATATAGTGGTAGAACTTTCATAATATAAGGAGCTGAAAAACATGAGTGAAGAACATATTGTCAAAGCGGAATTCCCGGATTCCGGGTATATGCCCATCATTGATTTTGAATCCTGGAGAGTGGCAGTGCTCAAGTACTGTGACGATCTTAATCCTGAAGGTCTTGTCAACATGCAGAAGCATATGCTTACAGATGAGGTTTTTGTGCTCATAAACGGTACATGCAATCTTTACTCTGCTGGAACTGGTGATGTTCCAGGAATTATTGAGAAGGTGCCGATGGAGAAGCATAAGGGCTACAACGTCAAACAGGGTGTATGGCACACCCATACTCTAAGTGAAGATGCTGAGGTTCTGATTGTGGAAAACCGGAATACCGGCGATGATAATTCACCTGTATATCTGATTACAGATGAAATGAGGAAGATGATCATTGAACTGGAAGCCGAATTATAGAACTGGAAAACGGAAAAAACAGGAAGGATGGACCAGTTCCATCCTTCCTGTTTTTTCCGTTACCAGACTCCTGTTTCATTGACTTAAACCGCTTAATATATTACAATAACTAGTGTTCAAGCCTTCATAGTTAAATGGATATAACAAGCCCCTCCTAAGGGCTAGTTGTGGGTTCGATTCCCGCTGAGGGTACCATATAGCATTATCCATGATTCTCATGGATACAGAAAAACCTCTCAAAGTATTATATAATGATAATACTTTGAGAGGTTTTCATATGTTCTCATTTAGCAATCGACCGAATAGAACGACCGGCAGTTTCTTGTCGTGAATAGAATCATCAGATCATTCACATGGCCGAGCAGAACCTGCTTGTTATAGGCGACTTAGAAGCTGGTCCCTCTGCATATCAATCAGGATCAGTGACTTGAATTCATGCATAAAAGTAAAATAACTATTGCCGTCCATCCCTTGGCCCCAATTTCAGGAATTATTGTTTTAACAGATCAAGATAGATCAGATGTAGGAATTTTCTTACCCATGTATATTATTTTGTGACTTTTTTAATCCACTCTTCTGTGTTGTTCTCAACAACCAGTTCCTCATCAACATAACCATATGCTTCAGTTTCATATGCAGCACAGTTTTCTATGCAACCCACTTCAACATTATCTTCGCCAACAGCTTTCTTTAGTAGTTCAATATTTATGTTTGAACAATGTTCGCAAACTTTAATCATAATTTTCTCCTTTATAATTTTATTGACAGTTTAAATCTCTTAAGTCTATGTGCATTTAGCTGCAAAGATATTACACCAGCTATCATAAGATTTATCTTAGGTCATCTAAATAACATACTAGTCACTATTTGAATCCCAATAATATTACACGTGACTGACTATAAAAAATTTCGCTTAATATTTCTGACAGTCTTTAAAATGATTGAACAGCAGTTGCCACATCCATACAAATTACTCCTCATTATACAATATCCGCCTACTCCATTACAACATCAGCCAAACCTATAGCGTTTCCTCCATCAGCTTTTCTAACACTTTTGCATCTTTTATCCCATCACCTACATCAATTCAATTTTATATTCATGAAATGTTTTATTATAGACAATAACCCTATTATCGACTTTATATTTAGCGAAATGATTGTTCATCATTTATATACAATCTCATTCCTTGCATTAAGTATAATGAAACCAATAAATACAATTGAGGTAATTTATATGGTAAAAGAAACAGATCAAATAGCAGAGATAACAGAACCCTTTCCTCCACATTGGAAAAGAGACACTGTAATATTTCTTTCCAGTCAGGCCGTATCACTTTTTGGTTCGTCCCTGGTTCAGTATGCCATCATGTGGTATATTACCCTGACTACAAATTCAGGGATCATGCTGACCTTATCTACTCTGTTCGGATTTATGCCTCAGCTCATCATATCGGTCTTCGCCGGTGTGTGGGCAGACAGGTATGACCGAAAGAAACTGATTATACTGTCTGACCTTGGTATTGCGACTTCAACCTTCATACTGGCCATAATTTTCCTCACAGGGTACAGAGGAATTGAAGCGCTGTTTATTGTTTCATTTATCCGTTCCATCGGAGCAGGTATTCAGACCCCAGCAGTCTCAGCAATGCTTCCTCAGATTGTTCCAAAAGACAAGCTCATGAAGGTAAACGGCATAAACTCCAGTGTGCAGTCCATCATGATGCTTCTTTCTCCTGCCTTAAGTGCACTTCTTCTGACCTATTCAGACCTTCCCGCAATATTTTTCATCGATGTCGTTACGGCAGTTTCGGCAATTGTACTGCTTATGATTCTTAAAGTGCCTACTCATAAGCAAGCATTATCCAAGGATAAGGAAGATTATCTGTCGGATCTCAAAAACGGAATCAGATATGCCAGCGGAAACGGGTTTATCGCCTCACTCATCCTTGCTCAGCTAATCCTCAGTTTTCTGGTTGCACCAGTGGCCATGTTGACCCCTCTTCTTGTGGCAAGAAGTTATGGAGAGGAATACTGGAGACTCACGCTGAATGAAATCTCATTTTTCGGCGGCACCATTATCGGTGGTTTTCTCATCGTCATCTGGCAGGGATTTAAAAATAAAGTCCGGACCTTCTCTCTGACACTGACGGTTCTTGGTCTTCTTACACTTTTCATGGGACTCACGAACCAGTTCTTCCTCTATATTGCGGCTATGACTTTAATCGGACTGTGCATGCCCTATTTCAACACACCGATCGTCACCCTCCTTCAGGAGAATGTTCCTGAGGACAAACTGGGAAGAGTCTTCAGCCTGATCAGCGCATCAAACATGATGATGCCTCTTGGCATGCTTCTGTATGGTCCATTGGCAGAAGCGGTTTCAATAGAAAGCATTCTGGCGGTTACAGGTGCACTGATGATCATACAGTCTCTGTTCATCTACAGGAATAAGCGGCTTCTGAACTACCATGATCAGGATTTCGATTGACTATGGATGGAGTTTCATCTAGAGAATCAGCGCATATCGCTTACGTAAAAAAGATGAAGCACATCAGACCGCTTAAAGTCTGATGTGCTCCTTTATTCTTTATTCCTTATTAAACTCTCTGCTCATCAAGCTGCTCACGGGCCTCTTCAATAAGCTGATTCATGAGTTCTTTTACCGTAACGATTTCGCTGACTCTATAGGCATTTGCTCCTGCAAAAATCAGTCCTTCTTCCCCTTCTGCGGAATTCATCAGCGCATCGGAGATGCAGTAAGGCGTGGTTCTTGGATCACAGGGTATTAGGCAGTTATAGCATCTCTTCACCCTAATATTTCCGGCATCCATTTTTTCGGTGAAGGAATTGGATATGGCGCGTCCCGGCATGCCCACAGGACTGTTCACAAGTCTGATGTCCTCTTTCTTTGCACGAATATAGGCCATTTTAAACTTAAGGTCGGCACTACATTCTTCTGTACCTACAAAGCGGGTACCCATCTGCACCCCTGAAGCACCAAGACTCATAAAGTATGCGATATCTTTTCCGTCAAAGATTCCACCGGCTACAACCACCGGGATCTTCACCCCATACTTTTCCTCAAATGGTCTGATTTCTTCCAGAACTTCCTTCAGTATGTCTTCAAGGTCCATGTAGCTTTCTTTTTCCATGACATCTTTTTTGAATCCGAGATGTCCACCTGCCAATGGACCTTCAACGATAAACATATCTGCCGGAATGCCGAACTTCCTGTCATAGACTTTTGATATCAGTTTAGCAGCCTTTCCTGAAGATACTACAGGGGCTATTTTAGTCTCTGTCCCTCTGACCATCTCCGGAAGGTCCAGCGGAAGACCGGCTCCGGTCACGATGAGATCGATGCCCTCTTCAATGGCTGTCGTGATCAGTTCATTATATGTTGTCATTGCGGCCAGAAGATTGACGCCTATGATGCCTTCCGGAGCAATCTCTCTTGCCTTTCTGATTTCTTTTCTCATTGCTCTTTTATTCGCTTCAAGGTTATTTTTCAGGAAGTCTTCTTCCCTGTAACCGATCTGTACACCTGAGATGATTCCTATGCCGCCCTCTTTTGCTACTGCACCTGCCAGTGAGGAGAGGGATATCCCTATACCCATGCCTCCCTGAATGATCGGCCACTTAGAAACCAGATTTCCGATACGAAGATGATTCATTATATTCAATACTAATACCCTCCAATAATTCAATACCTCCATTATACATAGGTATACTTTGATACTCAAAATATTAAAGGATAATTAAGAATCAGAAACCGTTACATTCAGGGTGTTCTACTCATCTATCCCTGTAACATCAGGAACAGCAGATTGCTGTTCCTGATGTTGCTGTTTAAGTTCTTAAATTTACGGAGCAATAAATATCGGCAGATCAGGGGGATAGTAAGTGAAATAAGCTGTCATCACCGCAAGTGCGAGTACGATGAGGATACCTGAACCAAAATAGATCCATCTGGGCATTACCACCCTATAGACATGAACAGCCAGAAGCTGACCGATCACAACGCTTATCATTGAAGAGAAATTGACCCAGGTCGCTTCTATACCGATGGCTCCAGACCATAGATAATACCAAAGCACAATAATGAGCATACCGAAAACGATACTGATAGCCATTGCCTGGAACCATCTCATCATAGACAGTCTCTTCCTTTTTCCGTAAACCGCGTAGCCAATGATCCACCAGAGTAAAGTCGGCCAGTAGATCATCTTAAGGTGCTCCCAGATACTCTCGCTGACAGGAGACAACAGTCCGACGAAGTAGTTCTCTTTGGACCATTCATACGCAAAATGGAGCTGTCCGGCCATGATGAGGATAGCAAAAATTCCCACAAAGTGATAAGTTCGCACAAACCTTATAGACATATCAGAATCGTTCTCTCTATGCGCAGCCATTTCGTATTTTCCTCCTCATGCGTCCAATAATCACCATAAACTTACAATCTCATATCTTTTCTTTATTTTAACCCAACTTGAAATGATTAGACACCTGATAAAGTTATATAAGGATGGATGTTCAATTAACTTTCTGTAACCATATGAAGACCTGATATCTGATTCTCACTCTTTTTATGTTTTTCAATAATCAGGACATTCAATTGATACCAACTGTTAATAAATGCAGCCATACCCTTATGATACAATAATTAAAAGTCACTTTGACGATATGGAGAGTGAGGATATGAATGAAACACCAATGCAGACTATAGAATCCACTCGGAACCTCGGCGTCCTAGAGCAGCTTATCCTGATAGCGCTCTTTGTTCTCCTGTGTCTTACTGTATATTTTCTTTTCAACATCGGGAACAGACACGTATTGCAGGAAAAGAAACTTTCCTTTAAATCAAAGCACCTGAAACTGATTTTCTTTGTGCTTCTAGGTATACTTGCACTCTCATGGATGATCGGAAATTCCGGACTTCTTCTTTCCATACTGACCCCGTTCATCATCGCAGGAGTATTTGCCTATGCCTTCAATCCTGTAATCAAGTATCTCATAAAGCTTGGCGTATCAAGACTTCTTGCCGTCATCATCATATTTGTCGTGCTCATAGGCGCCATCGCAGGCTTCTCCATTATTTTCTTCCCCATGCTCGTGGAGGAAGTTGCAAGCCTTGTTTCCGCTCTTCCTGATATCAGCAAGAGCTGGTATGGGCGAGTATCGGAGTGGTACGAAGGTACCATCGGAGAGCAGCCTGCAGCACCTGACACCATCGAAGGTGTACTCGAATCGTTCAATATCGGTATGCAGTCGGTAACCGACTGGTTCACAAAATCAGCAAGCGGTATCCTTTCGGGAATCGGGTCCTTTGCCTCCAGCCTGGTTCATCTGGTGACCATACCTGTGCTGACCTTCTACTTCATGAAGGATGGAGATGAAATCACGGACTTTTCGAAAAAGCTCATTCTTCCAAAAAGCCGCCGATGGGTTTTCCCTCTGATGCATAAGATCGATAATGTCCTTGGGGGATTTATCAGAGGCCAGCTTCTGGTGGCACTCATCATCGGTGTCCTAAGTTCCATAGCACTTCTTATCCTGGGTGTTGATTACTGGATTGTTCTCGGACTTCTTGCTGGTATCGGTGATCTGGTTCCCTATATCGGACCGTTCCTAGGAGCCGTTCCCGCTGTATTCATCACTCTTGCAGTGGATCCGATGAAAGCGCTATGGGTTGTTGTGGCCTTCATCATCATCCAGCAGATCGAAGGTAATCTTATCTCACCGAAGATCGTCGGACACAGTGTAGGACTTCATCCTGCAGCCATCATCTTTGTACTTCTTGTAGGTGGAGCATTATGGGGACTGGTCGGACTTCTTGTTTCCGTTCCGCTGGCTGGTGTACTGAAAGTGATTATTGAAAGCATAATCGCCTGGTTCAGGCTGAATTATCCGCAATGGTTCAGGCCCTGACCGGCAATTTTGAAGACAGATTGCGATCTCTTCGGGGATTGTAATCTGTCTTTTTATCGTTACCATTTTATTCTCTGAAACCCTTACGATATCGATATACACGAAATATCGTAAGCAATCTTGAAGTTAAAAGAGGAGGGTATCATGAAACAGATGAGTCTAGTCCATAAACTGACCGCTCTATCTCTACTTGTTCTTCTTGCGGCGACCGGGTGCAGCCGAACCGCTGCGGCTGACGGAGAAGATCTCATGAAGGAAATCAGTCCCGAAAAGGTGGAGGTGCTCGACGCTTACAATGAGGAAAGCCTACTGTCTGCAGCGGATTTTTCGGTTGAGCTTTTTAAAGCCAATAGCGGAAACGAAAACACCCTGATCTCACCCCTATCTGTGCTTTCATCCCTGGGAATGACCGCAAACGGCGCAGAAGAGAACACCCTTATGCAGATGGAAGAAGTATTCGGTCTATCCAGAAACGAGCTCAATATGCTCCTGGAACTCTACATCAGGTCACTTCCAAGAAAGGATAACCTGAAAGTAAGCATGGCCAACTCCATCTGGTTCCGAGAAGGCGAACGGCTCAACGTCAGGCGTGAATTTCTTCAGACCAATGCCAATTATTATGATGCAGGAATCTATAGAGCGGCATTTGACGAAAAGACTCTGAAATCCATAAACACCTGGGTGGAAAAAGAAACAGACGGCATGATCAAAGATATTCTCGATAAAATTCCGGAAGAAGCCATGATGTATCTCATCAATGCGCTGTCTTTCGATGCAAAATGGGAAACCATCTATAAGGAGAATGAAATAAGTGAAGATCAGTTCACCGCTGAAGATGGAAGCATGCAGACTGTCGACATGATGTTTTCCACCGAATCTCTATACGTCAGAGACGATCAGGCAAAGGGTGTCATCAAGAACTACAGCGGAGGGAAGTATGCGTTCATGGCTCTTCTTCCCGATGAAAATATCAGTGTTCAGGAATACATCACTTCACTGACAGGTGAGAAACTCCATACTCTTATAAAGGAAGCTGAAAATACGCCGGTATTTACAATGATCCCAAAATTTGAAAGCAGTTATTCTGTAGAAATGTCGGAAATTCTAAAAGGAATGGGTATGACAGATGCGTTTGACGAAAAGAAAGCAGACTTCAACGGGCTTGGCACTTCACCAGAAGGCAATCTCTATATCAGCCGTGTCATCCATAAAACAAAAATCGCCGTTGATGAAAAAGGAACGAAGGCTGGAGCAGCTACTGTTGTTGAAGTCGTAACAGAATCTGCAGCACCCGTAGAGACGAAGGAAGTTCTTCTTAACCGTCCGTTTGTCTATATGATCATCGATAAGGAAACTAGCCTACCTCTTTTCATGGGCACACTGCGATCGGTGGAATAAGACATAAAGTACCCTCGTCACTTCATTCACATTAATTTAATCCCATTTTTATCTCACTGCCTTACAATAACTCCAAGAGGTGAAAATGAATGAAAAGAAGAACTAAAGGTGTACTAACCGGTTTCATCCCTTTCGTTGTGTATCTTATCGGATTTGCCAGACTCATACGCAAAGAACTGAAAAAACGCAGATAGAACCCCTATAATAAAGCCGATGCATAATTTATGCATCGGCTTTTCTATCTTAAGGGCAGAAGAGCTGAAATGTCCATCTGCCACCAGATGTCATTCCCTCGCTATGAACTAATCCAGAAATCTGTTTGGATTTGAGAGCGGATCAGAAGGATCGACTTCATCTTCATCAAGATTCAGTCCAGGATCCCCTCTTCTGTAACCATCTCTTGCATAACCTTCTCTGTTGTAGCTCTCATTTTCATAGAAGTTATTATAAACATGGTCTCTTCTTTCTGCATCTTCATCCACCAGGACCATGACATCTCCCTGATTGATTCTTTCTTCATAGACCTGAGCGTCTTCTTCATCAATACCATAATCAGTCAGTGCTCCTGCGATTCCCCCGATGGTTCCACCTGCTATGGCTCCTGTTATGGCACCGGCAATCGGTCCGGCAGCAACAATGGGTCCGACCCCAGGAATAGCCAGTGCGCCAAGTCCAAGAAGGAATCCTCCAATTCCGCCGATGGCTGTACCTGAAGCTGCTTTAGCTGCCGTGTTTTCAGCCGATACATCCACATCACTGACCATATCGTCTCCCACCACTCTGGAAAGGCGATCATAGCTTTCCTTATTGCTGGTGATGACAGAGATCTCCTCATCTCTATAACCGTCTTCTCTTAGTCTGTGTATTGCTTTAAGTGCTCTATCCTCTGTATTGAATATTCCTACGATACGTTTCATAATCTGCCTCCTCTAATCAATTTATTCTTAGATTCAGTTTAAACAGAAGTTTAAAACATGACATGAAAGAACTCTGAACGGATAGAGAATAAACTACTAACATAGATTTAACAGCTTAATATATCATTCATGAATGAATATCTTCCTATATTAAAGTGAAGAGTTTCAAGATACTACTGCCGCGCTTAGAAACATCCTTAGCAGCACTAAAGAAGAGAAAGGCGGTTTCCTTTTTCTGGAAGCCGCCTTTCTGCAATTATTTTACCATATCTGTTAAATCAAGTTCACCCGACAGTAGTGCCTCAATCACTTCGGCAACACCGTCCTCATCATTGGTTAAGGCGACCATATCCGCCACAGCCTTGATTTCATCCGGAGCATTTCCCATGGCGATCCCGAAATCCGCTTCTCTTAGCATCTCCAGGTCATTATAGAAGTCCCCAAGAGCAATCACGGTATGATCTCCTCCATGGATTTCCTTCATTTTGGAGATCATGGAAGCTTTTGAGACTCCTTCAGGCAGAATCTCAAGATAGATGTCCGCAGAATATACCCACCGCATATGCTGATCGCCTATCCGTTCAAGCTTCTCCTCGACTTTCTTGAGGTCATCATTATTCCCGGCCAGAAGAATTTTGATCCATGGCTCGCGCTTTGCGGTTTCCAGTGTATCAAAAACAGCAGGCTGATGCTCGCTCAGGATTTTCTCGTCTGCATCTTCCTCTCTGGAAACGATGAAGCAGGTATCCGGTGTATAGATGTGCGTCATGATGGCGGGATATTCTTTCTGAACAGCCCTTATGAAGTCAATCAGTTCGTCCTGTGGCAGTGTTTCCATCTTAAGGGTTCTGCCTGACTTGAAGTCATAGAGCATCGCACCGTTATAGAGCACTGAAGGCGCATTGATTTCAACATCCCTGATAAAATTCAGTACATTGACATGTCCTCTACCCGTAGCAATGCCGAAATGTCCTCCTGCTTCGATGAAGCGGCTGACTGCGTCCCTGTTTCTTGCTGAAACCGTTCCGTCGCTGGACAGAAGTGTTCCGTCCATATCGCTTAGCAGCGTTATTTTTCTGATATCCAATCTACTAACTCCCTTTCCTTATCACTTGATATAATCCGAAGGTGAAATCCCGGTGTATTTCTTGAAGACGCTGTAGAAGTGCTTATAGTCTGAAAAACCTGTCTTCTCGGCGATTTCTCCCACCCGATACTGACCTGACGCCAGAAGCTTCACGCTCTGGATAATCCTGTACTCGTTCAGTATATCAAGAAATGTGTTTCCTGTAACTTTCTTGAATCTTCTGCTGAGATAGCTTGAACTCACGCCAAGCTCCTCAGCAACAGCTTCTATATTCAGTTTCTGATCATAATGTTCCATGATTTTCTTAAGCGCCTTGACCACATAATACTCTTTTTCTTCCTTCTGTCTGATGATATCTCGAATTTCATCCGCCAGAGTATGGTTTTCTCTTGTCTTATCCACAAGATCCATTCTGATTTTAAGGATGGCTTCTGCGAGATCTTCTTCTGCCACAGGCTTCAGAAGATAGGAAGAAACACTGATCTCGATGGCCCGCTTGGCATAATCGAATTCCGCATAGCTCGTAAGCAGTATGGATTTAAAGTCTGTATCCTTCAGAGCTTCCCTGATCATTGAGATACCATCAAGGTAAGGCATTCTGATATCGGAAATCACAATATCGGGCTTAAGTGTACGGATGAGCTCAAGACCCTCTTGTCCATCAGCAGCTTCTCCCACGACGACACAGTCCATGCTTAGCCAGTCCATGGTATG
This sequence comes from Proteiniclasticum sp., assembly GCF_032054185.1. NCBI lineage: Bacteria > Bacillati > Bacillota > Clostridia > Eubacteriales > Clostridiaceae > Proteiniclasticum > Proteiniclasticum sp. Next base: position 23,438 of record NZ_DAMBTF010000013.1, on the reverse strand, counting down.
GACGAGTCCTCTTCTGATGAAGTCCTCATCCTCGACGATTATGAGTCTGATCATTCTGCAGCTCCCTCCATTATATTCTGATTTTCCTCCATTAACGGAATCACGATCATAAGTTTCGTGCCCACACCTCTTGCGCTTTCGATGGAAACTCCGGATGCTTCTCCGTATTTAAGCCTGAGTCTTCTGTGGATATTGTACAGGCCGAAATGTCCGCTGTCATTGACTTCCTTTTCCAGCTGGCTGTTCACATTCGCGAGCATCTCTTCATCCATTCCTACTCCGTTGTCTTCACAGATCAGCTTCACATTTCCCCCATCTCTGAAAGCGGAAAGCCTGATATGCAGATTCATTCGCCCTTCCGAACCGTACTTCACCGCATTTTCAATCATGGGCTGTATGATCAGCTTCGGTAGGGCGATATTTTCCACGTCCGCCGGAATATCTATGGAATAGGTGAGCCTGTCCCCATAACGGAACTTCATTATTTTAAGGTAGTTTTCCGTAGACTCCATATCTTTAAGAAGAGGTACGGTTTCCGTCGCATTATCCAGACTGTACCTTAGAAGAGTGGACAGACTGAGAATCATCTTACCTGCATCCTCGGGATTGAACTTCACCATGAATCTGATGTTGTCCAGCGTATTATAGAGGAAATGAGGATTGAACTGAGATCTCAGGTGCCTGATCTGCGTCATGGAAAGCCGTTCGGTCATCTCCTGATTTCTTGAAATCTCTTTCTGCAGATTTTCAACCATCTCATTGAAGGAATCTCCGATGGTCTGGAACTCATCGTTGCTGAAGATACTGACTCTCGCACTTAGGTCTCCCGACTGAACTTCATCGAATGCTCTCATGATTTTATAGAAATCCTCTGTCTTCTTTATGGCGAGCTTTTTTGTGCTGTAAAGCACAAGAAGGATAATCAGCCCGAATACAAGAATCAGTATGATTCCGATGGAGATGAAGAACTGCATCTGATTGGAAATCAGTTTTATGGAATAGATATGGAGCCTGTTGTCCAGAATGCTGTTTGATGTCAGGTAATAACTGTCCGGACCCTTTTTTACCGTTCCTTCAAAATCCCTCTCCTCAAGAGAAACCCGGCTCAGATTGTCGAGAAAGGCGTAGTTGTTTGCGATGAACACTTTACCGCTTTTATCTGTAATGATTGATTGTGAGGAAAGCTCTGAAAGCTCGATCTGAAACTGCCTGCTGTCCATGGTGATCACGATATAACCAATAATCTCTCCTTCTTCCATGATCTTCTTTCCCATTATGAGATGCATATTTCCCTCATATTCCTCCAGGACACGGATGGAAACAGGATCCTGACTCACTTTCATGGTGTGGAAGATACCCCAGTTGCTGTAGCTCTGACCCGAAAGATAGTAGGGAATATTCTGCCTGCCCACCATTATGGGATTATGGCTGCCGTCAAAAATATACAGATCTGCAGATTTCCCTATACTGTTGGATATGGCATACAATCTGTTGAACACATCTGCACGTTCCCCGTTTGACAGTGCTCTGCGGTACAGTTCCGATTCATCGCTGAGGTCTTCGATAAATTCCGAGTAGGACTCAACGGATTCGAGAAGACTTGCCGAGAGTTTATCGTTTTCTCTGCTGCTGGTTCGGACCACATCAATTTTCCAGTAGCCCCAGAACATGAAAAGCAGAAGAAACGTGAGAATAAGGGCAGGAAAAAAAGCATAAAGAAGCAGCATTTTTCGGATGTCATCCTTGAAATAGCTGTATTTATTCTTCTTCATGCTCTATTCCTCCAGTTTTACCTGTAAATCACTTTTGTTTTCAGTTGCGGTTCAATACCTTTATCTATTCTAATCTACTTCCTGATAATTTTCCACTAAATTATAGACTGATTTCCTTCTTTCCTGATACCTTGAAGAAGATCAGCAGAGAAACGACTGTGGTCAAAGTAAGTATACTTGCAAGTGCTGCTGCTGTTCCATAGCTTGCACGGATGACTTCAGTATAGATGGCCACGGACATTGTACGGGTATCTCCTGTATAGAGGATAACGGACGCACTCAGTTCGTTGATGATGGTGATCCAGCTCAGAATCGCTCCTGAAAGTACACCTGGAAGCATCATGATGGCGGTCACTTTAAAGAAGGACTTGACCGGAGAATCACCAAGACTGACCGCAGCCTCTTCCATGCTTGGGCTGATCTGATAGAGAACCGCCGCACTGGAACGCAGGGTGTAAGGCATTCTACGCACTACAAAGGCAATAATGATGATGAAACTGGTTCCACTTAAAATCAGAGGTTGATCGTTGAATGAGATCAGAAGTGTGATACCCAGTACGGAACCTGGAATGATATAAGGGAACATGGTCAGTGTGTCGATGATGTCTGTAAGTGCACTCTTCCTTCTTGTCGTAAGGTAAGAAATGAACATGGACAGAAGGACAATGACGATGATGGCAATAATACCGAACTTATAGGTATTTGCTATTGGACCACCAAGGCTTGAGAAAATCTTTCTATAGCTGTCCAGAGAGAATCCTTTTGCAAAAATCGCTCCAGAAGTCGCTTTGAACGAGGTGTAGATTACTGTCACCTGTGGAATGATGGAGACAAGAACCAGTGAATAGATGGCAACATGTGCCAGTACATTTTTCCATCCCTTCATTTCCTTTGCCTGAATCGGTCTAAGTGAACTCATGGTGAAGGACTTCTTGTTCACGACATACTTCTGAAGAATGAACATCACTGAAGTGACCATAACAAGAATGACGGCGATAGCTGCCGCAAAGCTCGCAGATCCGCCCATTTCACTGATGAACTCATTATAGATGAGTACAGGCATGACCACATATCCTTCTCCGATGAGCATAGGTGTACCGAAATCTGCAAGAGCGTTCATGAATACGATCAGAGATCCTGCAAGAATGGTCGGTGTGATCAGCGGCATGATGACGGTGAACACTTTTTTGATTCCGGAACAGCCAAGACTTTCGCTGGCTTCAATCAGTGAAGCATCTACTTTCTTCAGTGTTCCTTTGGTGTACATATAGATGTAAGGATACAGTTTCAGTGTAAGAACCAGTAGGATTCCGCCGAATCCGTAGATGGAACCCATCTCAATGCCGAATGTGTTTCTCATGAATGTGGTGATGACACCGCTTCTTCCCGCAAGAAGCACCCATGAATATGCACCGATGAATGGTGGAGAAAGCATGGATATGATGATCAGAATCTCCAGCAGACCTTTTCCCTTTATTTTAAAGGCAGTGGTCATATAAGCCAGAGGTGCACCGATGATCACGGCAAGCAGTGTGGTCACCGTGGTTACCTTGAAACTGTTTCCCAGTGCCCTCATATAGAATTTCTTGGAGAAAAACTTCTGAAAGTTCTCCATGGTGAAGGCCTGTGTTTCAGGATCCTGAAAAGCGCTTATAAACAGCGAGAGAAGTGGATATACGATAAATAATGCAAAGATAAATACGATGACGATGGTCACTGCAGACCAGAAGTTGAAGCTTCTTTTCTTACCCATTCCATCTCACATCCTTTATCAGGCTCTTCTCCCCATTTTCTGTAAATATGTTGATCTTCTTTCTGTTCGGCATCAGAGTGATTTTTTCGCCGATATTAAAGAGCTTTTCTGCCTGTCCGAGATCCTGGGAGAATTCTATGGAAGCCTGTCCGTCGATGACCATCCCATTTTCGAACTCCAGTTCATAGACAATATATCGGCCGAGGAAGGTCCTGTTTCTGATGAGTGCCTTCATTCCAGTAGCTGAAAGAGAAAACTCTTCAGGTCTTATCCCTGCTGTAACAGATGTTCCTACAGCGCTCTCGCTGAGGTTGTCCATGTAGATTTTTGTTCCGTCCAGGAACTTCACATACATTCCGTTTTCATCTTTGTCCACATTTGCATGAAGAAGATTGGAATGACCGATGAAAGTTGAAACAAACACATTGAAGGGCCTTGAGTAGATGGCTTCCGGAGAATCCACCTGCTGAATGACTCCACCCTTCATGACCGCAATACGGTCAGAGATCGCAAGTGCCTCTTCCTGATCATGAGTGACATATACAGTTGTGATGCCGACCTGCTTCTGCACGTCTCTTATTGCGCTTCTCATTTCGATTCTCAGTTTTGCATCCAGATTGGAAAGCGGCTCATCCATGAGAAGAACATTCGGATGAATGACTATGGCTCTTGCAAGCGCAACTCTCTGCTGCTGACCACCGGACAGATTTTCAGGAAGTCTTTCCTGGTATTCGCTGATCTTCACCACATCAAGAATATCATCCACTCTTTTCTTCATGGTTTCCTTGTCCATTTTTCTGATTTTAAGTCCGTATTCCACGTTCTGTCTGACCGTCAGATGAGGAAAGATCGCGTAGTTCTGAAAAACCATTCCGATATTTCTTTTATGGGCAGGTATATTGTTGATGACTGTTTCATCAAAGGAAAACTCTCCTCCTTCGATGCTGTTGAAACCGGCGATCATTCTGAGAAGTGTTGTCTTACCGCATCCTGATGGACCAAGCAGTGTGAAAAATTCTCCATTTCTGATTTCAATAGAAAGATCCGGGATAACGGTGACATCACCAAAACGTTTTGTGGCATTTTTAACCCCTATGGAATTACTCATAATTTACTCCTTCACTTGTTTTCTTTCGTGCTCATTTTTTACAGAGAGAAAAGCTCACAACGAAGCTGTGAGCTTTGAAATTCTCCGTTTTCATTGGTTTTCTCATTTATCTTCTGTTATTACTGACTTTATCTTCTTTTAATAGTTGGTGAAAATGTCGTTGAACTTTTCCATCCATGCATTCTTGTTTTCTACAACCAGATCTTCGTCATCATAAATGATGTTCATATCTTCTTTCGCCATCATGTAACCTGGTGCTGCAACGTCAGTTCTTACCGATCTTCTGTTCAGCTGTTCTACGATGATTGTCTGTGCTTCCTTGGATGTGATGAAGTCGATGAATGCCTGGGCATTTACCATGTTCTTTGCATCCTTGATGATGTATACTCCGTCAGGCTTTGAAATAACGCCTTCTTCCATATAAATAAGCTCTGCAGGTGCACCGTCAGCTACATACTTAGCTCCGCCTTCTTCAAAGGTCAGACCTACAACATATTCTCCGTCAGCTACGCCCTTATAAACTGCTGATGATCCGCTGAGCAGTTTGCCGTCAAGATTCTGTATGAAACGATCCACATAGTCCCATCCCTTTTCAGGGTCTCCTTCGCCCATGGCATATAGCATGTTGATCAGGTGCTCATAGGATGATGAGGATTTTGAAGGATCCGCCATAGCGATTTTACCCTTCAGTTCAGGTTTCAGAAGATCTTCATATCCCTTGATCTCGATATCTCCGATCAGGTTGGTATTCACCATCAGTACACTTGGAATATCGGTGAATCTTGTCAGTGGTCCTTCTGTGTTCTTGAAGTCTTCCTGAATGAATTCTTCATTTTTGCTGGTGTAGTTCTCGAAAAGGTTCATGACCGGTTTTACTGTGGACAGGGAACCTCCCCAGAAGATATCGCCTAGTGGATTTGCCGCTTCAGATTCAACTCTCTTAAGAAGCTCTCCGGTACCTGCTGCGATGACCTCAACCTTGATTCCGCTCTGGGTTTCGAATTCGCTTACCAGAGGATTGATGAATTCCAGAGGATGTGGACAGTAGATGACAAGATTACCGGTAGCAGCAGGTGTTTCTGCTGGTGCCTCTGCAGGTGTTTCTGCTGGTGTTTCTGCTGGTGTCTCCGCTTTGCTGCCGCATGCTGCAAGAGACATGACCATAACAGCTGACAATACAATAGATGCAATTTTTTTCATGATTACTTAACCCCCAAAATATTTGATGTCTTTATTCTATCTTTTTGTAAACGTTATAAAAACCGATTTTTCTCCAGAAATATCTCAAATTCTGAACCATATTCAGGATATTCTTTTTTAGACCGGATGAATACTGAAGCTTAAAAGCAGGAGAAAAGCGAAAAAAACAGGCCTCAGTGCAGTAATGCGCTGGGCCTGATTCCTCTTAGGCGAGAACAGTTTTATCTGACAATCAGTACTTCATCAGAAGCTGTAACCGCTCCAGAGGCAATGATCTTCATATCCTTCACCTTATCCATATTGGTGACGACCACCTCTGTGATGCTGGACTTCGCTTCTTTTTTGACCAGTTCAAGATCAAACTTCATCAGCGGTGTGCCATGCTCAACCTTCTGTCCAACTTCAGACAGTCTTGTAAAGCCTCTTCCTTCCATTTTGACCGTGTCGATTCCGATATGAATCAGCACTTCAAGACCTGAGTCTGTGATGATGGCAAGGGCGTGATTGGTTTCGAAAATATGCGCGATTTCTCCCTTGACCGGTGATACCACATAGCCTTCAGCAGGCTCTACAGCAAATCCGTCTCCGATCATTTTTTCGGCAAAGAGAGCATCAGGTACTTCTGAAAGATCAAGAATCTTCCCCTTCATAGGTGAGGTCATGATCGTTTCTTCCCCGGTTCTTTCAATCTGTGTTTCTTTTACGGATGCTGATTCCACTATGGTGACTTCCTGAGGATTTTCCATAATGCTCTTGATTTCATCCTTCAGTCCTTCAGCAGCTGTTCCGAAAATAACCTGGATTCCTGTGGGTCCGACTTCCATGACTCCTGGTGAACCCAGATCCTTCAGTCTTTTCTTGTCGACTTTCTTTGTATCATATACTTCAAGTCTCAGTCTTGTTATGCAGGCATCAATCGCCTTGATGTTTTCGGTATTGCCAAGTGCTTTCAGCACTTCCATGGCTTTCTCGGTTACCGGTACGACTACCTTCTCAGTTTCTTCCTCATCTCTTCCCGGTGTCTTCAGGTTAAATCTCTTGATGAGCCAGTAGAACAGGAAGAAGTATCCAAGTCCGATGACTATTCCGACAGGCAGAAGTGCCCATGGGTTACCTGCGTTACCTGTCGAGATACTGACGATGTAGTCGATGAGTGATGATGTGAATGTCTCGGTCAGTCTGACCTGGAAGAGATTCATCAGCAGTCCGCCTACAAATGCCAGTGAGATGTGGGCAATATAAAGGATCGGTGCAACAAACATGAACGCGAATTCGATCGGCTCTGTAATACCTGTGATGATTGAGGTCAGTGCAGCAGTCAGCATGACACCACCGATGGCTTTCTTGTGCTTAGGCAGAGCTCTCATATAGATAGCAAGCGCTGCTGCTGGCAGTCCAAAAATCTTCAGCGGATATTCGGCAGCAGTAATTGCACCTGCGGTAGGGTCTCCAGCAAAGAATCTTGCGATTTCACCGACATAGACCTGACCGTCGGCAGCTGTATAGGTACCGAACTGTGTGGTAAATGGTGTTTTGAATACATGATGAAGTCCTGTAGGAATCAGGGCTCTGTTACCGAAAGCATAAATTGCTCCGCCAAGTCTGAATCCGAAGATTTCCGCATCAATAGCCATCTGACCTAATGTGTTGATTCCGTTCTGAATTGGTGGCCAGATAAATCCGAGAGCCACACCCAGAAGAATGGATACGACGACCATGATGATCGGAACCAGTCTCTTGCCTTCAAAGAATCCAAGAACCGGATGAAGTTTCGTCTTGTAGAATCTCATGTAGATTTTCGCAGCGATGATACCGATGATGATACCGCTGAAAACGCCCATGTTGATTGGATCAGTAAGATTCTGTGCAATGGACATGATATCCAGCACCTTAATGAGTACAACATATCCTACAACAGCGGCAAGTCCTGAAACGGCTTCTCCGGCTGTAAATCCGATGGCGACACCTACGGCAAAGATCAGCGGCAGATTCTCGAATACGATCAGACCGCCACTGAACAGCACATCGACGAAAACCTTAAGAACAGTGCTCTGTGCAAGTGCTTCAGCACCTACAAGCTGTTCGATGACTCTGGACAGTGCAACCATAAGACCTGCTGCAGGCAGAACAGATACTGGAAGCATAAGGGATTTTCCGACTTTCTGGAGAATTGCAAAGAATCCTCCGGATTTTTTTGATTTGTTAGACATAGATCATTCCTCCTGAATATTTTTTTGAAATCGGCCAATATAAAAGGCATGAATCCATACTCAAAGAAAAGACCGCCATTATTTCTAATGGACCTTGTCCTTAAGTATAAACTCATGCCTGATCGAATCAGTTACACGCTAATTAAGTTTTGTATGATTCAGTTTGTAAAGATGCAGGGCAATATACCCGATTTCACTTTCTGGAACTACTATACCAATGTTTTTATTCAAAATCAAGGCTATGTTTTCAGAAATTTTATATTCGAATGGAAAATCTTTCTTCATTCTATCCAGAAGCACATTCTCGATCGCCTCTTCTCTGGAGCACCTTTCAATGAGACCGCGTAGATGGGACACCAGTCTTACACTGTCAAAGGAGTTTTCTTCAAGGGTGAGGCCGAGCTTATCTTCAATGTATGGGATGACCTTGTTGATGGCCTTGACATACTGGAGTGATGAGCCTTTTCTTTCGCCCATTCTTCCCCCATGGATATGAAATGTGATGAACCCGATCTCACTTTCCGGAACTTCGATATTCATCTGTTCCTTCAGAATCTCGACCGCTTTTTCCGCAATGGCATATTCTCTTTTATACAGCATCCTTGTTTCAAGAAGAAACGGATTGACGATTTCAATGCCTTCTCTGATTCTGTTCAGGGAGAAATTGATGTGATCGATGAGGCCGAAATGGATATCTGTATGGAGCTTTTCTCCAAGTTCCTTCTCCGCCATGCTGATGATGTCTTCCACCACTTTGAAGATCTCTTCTTCCACATTTTCAAGAAGATGTTCATACTGCTTTTTGTTGCTCTCATCCACATGAATGAAAACATTCTCGATAAGGCTGGATTCAAAGATGATCGAACCTTTCTTTTTGTTGAAGCCGATCCCTTTTCCGATGAGGATATACTCCATCTGTTCAGATGTCACAAGTACAGCATTATTATTGAATGTTTTCTTTACCATATAGCTTTTCACCTGTAAAACCTCCTCTTCCATAGTCACAGCACATCTGATTCTATAATTATAATGAGGTTCTTGTCAATAAGGAAAAATACTGGCTCCCATGGTGATTATGTTCTCCTTTCCCACCTGAATCAGGAAGCGGTAATTGCATTAGGGCTAAAAGGGTTTCCTGAATCCGTACATAAAGCAGAAGACCACCTCATCATGCAATGAAGTGATCTCCTTAGTGACCGTTCTATGTCATATTTGAATATCTTCTACTCTTCCGCCTTATAAATCGGCTCGATGTATCCATCTGTTTCATAGGCATCTGTGGATTCGGGCATCCCTTTGTTTTTCAGCTTCATTTCCACATATTCCTTGATGATGGAATAGATGAGGACAAATAGAGGCACTCCGGCAATAAGACCGGCAAATCCAAGAACCTTACCCCCCACAAGAATCGCAAAAAGAATCCAGAAGGACGATATCCCGAGAGAATCGCCAAGAATCTTAGGTCCGATATAGTTGCCATCCAGCTGCTGCAGCAGGAATATAAACAGCAGGAACCATAACGCCTGTATAGGGGAAACAAAGAATATGATGATGAAAGAAGGGACGGCACCGATGAAAGGTCCGAAAAACGGAATGATGTTCGTCACTGCTATGATAAAACTGATCAGGATGACATAAGGCATCTTGAAGATGCTCAGTGCTACAAAGGCAATTATGCCGACAATGAGAGAATCCAGAACCTTTCCCACAAGGAACTTGCTGAATATACGCTGGGTGCGTCCCAGAAGCTCCAGCACTTTAGTTGCATGCGAAGGGGTAAGGAGTCCGTAAATGACCTTTTTACCGGTTGCTGCAAACTTTGTTTTATCGGCGAGCAGATAAAGAGATATGACAATGCCAAGAAAAATATTCCAGATGGACATGGCTGTATTTCTCAGAAAATCCAGGGTCATCGGAAGAAGATCTTTGGCAAGATTGTTCAGAGCATCACCAAGTTCGATCCATCTTTCATTGAGAAATTCCACGATTCTCTGATCAAATGTATAAGTCTCTGAAAGCTGACTGATGAAATCACTGATATTCTGAATGTACCTCGGCAGCTCTTTCACAAGTCCTGTGATGCTGGAGATGAGCTGAGGAAGAATGAATGCCAGAAAAAGGGCAATAAATGCCGCAGCAAAAAAATAAGCCAGAACAAGGGCCAGCACTTTTCTGAACTTTCTGTACCTCACTTCTCTCAAAGTCGTCTTATTCAGCCATTTCTCTGCAAAAACCATAAAGAAATTGAGAATATAGGCGATGACAAAGCCATAGAGAAAGGGATATAGAATCGAAATATAACTGCCGATGGCAAGGGTGAATTCACTAAGACCTGACAGGATAATAAAAAACAGTCCTGCAGATGCCAGCACTATAAAAGCGTATACGGCTATTGTCGTATACTTTCTGTTCCATTCGATTTTCATAAATTACAGCCTCCAAATATCATTAAGCTCATTATATTTCATATCCCTTATAGAAAGCTTTATAGAACCGTTAGTTCAGGTTATTTAAGAGACAGATCTATAAAAGGAATTTTCTTCATAAGAAAAATGGATCAGGTTTTCACCTGATCCATGAACAACTCTATCATATTGAGATATTATTTGTTTCTGTTTAAGAGTACCCAAAGGATGTAGTTGTTGAGTGATCTGAAATCCTTCTCTGCTTCCTTTGAAAGTTCTTCCTTCAGTTCAACAGGCATTGTGAAGAGTATCTTTGTCTTCTCGTCTTTGTTTTTCATCTTATAGTCTCCTTTTTTATATTCGCTATTTGTTATAGTCATTTTAGTGAAATCATTCTAACCAATTCAATTATACTATAGATATCATAAAATGTTAATACTACATCTCATAATGTTACAGTGTTTGTTAAATTCGCCGAACCCATATTATTCACAATTATAGATTATAACAAACATTATGATGATATAGCAATAGTTATTTTCAAAAAATAATATGTTGAAATTATAATCGTTTCTGATATAACATGGAACAAAGTAATGGTGCATATTGAACCGTTATACTACAGCTTGGGGGGATTAAGATTTGAAACGTAAACTGTTCTCGAATAAACGATATGAAATAATCACTTTGGTGATTTCACTTTTACTTCTTTTCGCCGTCTTTCTGGTATATAGAGCGACTGACGAAAAAAGAAATCTGAACACAGAAATTGCATCTCTCAGAGCTTCCATCGAAGAGCATGAAAAAAACAGCACTGCCCTTGCGGAGGAACTGGAGAGCATAAAGAAAGAGCTGACAGATTCAGAAACTCTGCTTAAGACCTTCGCGGAAAAAAATGAGCGTGCTGAAGAATCTCTTAAGATTCTTCAGCATGAGAAAAACCAGGCACAGGAATCACTTCTCGAGGAACAGAAGAAGAAGGAACTTTTCATCCATAAGAGCCTGGTCAGAGTAAAGGATATTGATGGTTCAGTGGTGGTCGATCTTAAATACGCCACAGAGGATAACTTTACACATACAAGAGTGTATCCTTCAGGTGCAAAAGCGCTCCTTCGACTGGAAACTGCGCTTAAACTGAAAAGAGCCAATGAAAGATTTGAAAAGGACGGTTATCGGATCAAGGTCTGGGATGCTTACAGACCCAGATCAGTTCAGGAAATCTTCTGGGCACTGGTTCCTGATCCGAAATATGTGGCAGACCCGGCCAAAGGTTCAGTTCACAACCGAGGGGCATCTGTAGATATCACCCTTGTGGATTCCTCAGGGAAAGAGCTTCTCATGCCGACTGCCTACGATGATTTTTCAGAAAAAGCATCCAGAAATTATGCCGGAAGTGACACTTCTGCAAGGGAAAATATGAAGTACATGGAAAAGATCATGAATGAATCGGGATTCACAGGACTCCCCAGTGAGTGGTGGCACTTTGATGACAGAAGCGGAAGCTACCCCCTTCTGGATGTGGATTTCAGTATTTTCAACTGACGACTAGGGAAAAATAAAGGTACCGGTAAAACCTGCTGACTCTCAGGTTTCTACCGGCACCTTTTTCCTATGCTTTAGTTCTTTCTGACTGATGAAAGTTCATGAAGGCATCTTTGAAACATTGATTCCCTTGCCGCCGATGTCGGTTCTTTTTTTAATCACTGCATTTACCGAATCAGGCTGGACAAAACAGTTACGGTCTTGTCAAAAAGCCGAGTAAGGGGTTACGATTATGACCATCCATCAGCACTTCCTTTTTTCTCTTTCTCTATTTAATCTATGGTGTCAGTTTAAGGTCTGCTTATAAGCTGTCCTTTCATCATCCCAAAAAATTCTCTGCCAGGCAGAGGATTAAGGTCAGAAATTCTATCATCGGCTCAGTTTACGATATCATTGACTGTGACAAACTGATATCCTGCATCTCTTAGGCGCTTCAGTATCGTCGGCAGACCGGAAACGGTCTTATTCGAATGCATGTGGAAAAGAATGATCCCGTTGTGAGAGGCGTTATTTACCGCAGTACTGATGACATAATCTGTTGTAATCGTCACACCGTTTCTCGTTGTGGCCCAGTCGCTGGTATCCACGGACCAGAGAACAAGATATCTGTACCCCTCCTGACCGGCTATGGTCTTCGTTCTGGAATCATAGGCACCATAAGGCGGTCTGAGCAGTACAGGGTATCGTCCCGTGGCATTATAGATGACATTTTTTGAAAGTTTCATCTGATTCCTGACTTCAGCATCACTTAAAGTCGTCAGGTCTTTGTGGGCATAGGTATGACTTTGTACAGAATGACCTCGGTTGGCCATTTCTTTAATCAGCGATGGGTTATTATTCACAAAATCACCGTTAGGAAAGAAAGTACCTTTTGCACCATAGTTTTCCAGAGAACTCATAATCGATCTGACCTGAGCAGCAGTTCCATAATCATCAAAAGTCAGTGCGATTCTTTTTACTGAAGAGCTCCTGTTTCCCTTATTGATGACAACCGCCGGCGAAACATTCGGGGAAGTGGACGGCAGCGACGTGGAGAGATAGCTCGGACTTGCATAGCCCTCTTTAGTCCCGTATCTTACTCTCGGCCATGCATTTTTTGTGTCGAGAATGGTCACCTGTGAACCCTTAGGCATGGAGACTATGATCGGATAGGCTGTTGATGGACCTGTCCTTAAGTTCAGATCTGCTGTCGTATATCGGATAGAACCCTCCTGCGAGGGAGCGGATGGAGAAGCAGTGAGATAGCTTGAACTTGCATAGCCCGTTTTCCCGCCGTAGCTTACCTTATACCATGAACCGCTTGTGTCAAGCACGCCGACCTCCGCTCCTTTAGGGATGACGAGAATCACAGGATAGGATGTCCCCGGTCCCGTTCTCATATTGAGGTTCCCTGTCGCATAACGTACGGCAGCTGCCGGGTTTTTAAGGTAGCTGACATGAGCATACCCGGTCTTTCCGCTGTAGCTGACTTTCGCCCAATCTCCCGAATACCCGCTGACACTGACCTGAGCTCCTTTAGGAATGACCATGATGACGCCATAACCGGTTCCTGGACCTGTTCTCATATTGAGGTTTGCGGTAGTGACCTTCGTTTCAGCAGCTCCAGCAATAACGGTCTCCTCTCTCGCGGAAAATAAATTTGAATCAGATCGATGTATACCGATGAATGTGCCCAAAATAACCAGACAGAACAATGAGACAACTACCCTGCGTAAGAAATCAGAAGCTTTCATGGCATATGCCTCCTTATTTGGTTATTATGTCATCACCTCTTAGTGTCTTATCATTCTAGCACTCTGCAAAGAAAAAATACCACAGACCGGTAACAAAAAATACTGTAATCTGCTGTAACCCAGGCATAATGGCCATTTATCCATTCGCAAGGATGATGTGAAATTTCAGCCTTCTAAACTGTATTTACCCTCTTCGGATTAACGGTTTTTCATTTACTCAAAAAAAAGTCTCCCATATATGATGAGAGACTGAGATTTCAGTTTTCCGGAGCATCGTTTTTTCTTCTGAAAATTTTTCTTGTCGCACCTTTGGCCGCATTGCCGAAAGCATGTATCACATAAGTGGTATTGTCCCTGACTATGCCCCCAAGGAGTCCAATGGCCTCCATGGATGCAGAACGTCTCATCACTGCCTTGTCGATATCCACAAGACTTCCGCTGTATCTTTTCGCCATGGCACCTACCCTAAGACAAAGCAGTGCATTGACACTTCCTTCAGTGATGGAATTGATGAGCAGATTGGTTACATAGACTGTTCCGGGAATAAGACTTCCAAGGCTTCCACCTAGGATAGATGCAATTACAGGCTCCAGCTGATCGTCCATCAGATCGAGGTCCTCTACGCTTCTTGCCATGAGTACGGTCGCAGATATGTTCCCATAAAGATACGCGATTTCCCTGAAACCCGGTCTCTGATTATAGATATGCGAAACGTCCCAGATCATACGCATAAGGCTTGAAATCACAAAAATGCTGTCCAGTGCTCCATTCTGGGATATGGCCGTTGTGAGAAACACCGAGGATGCACCCTTTTTTACGAGTTTCGTCGCTTCAGCATCCAGAAGTGCCAGAGCCCGCATGACTTCAATCTTGGGTTCTCCATGCTCATCAAAGACGAATCCCTGCCCCAGAAGATAGGGGTTTGTCTTAAGTCTTGATTTCAGTGTCTGCACATAAGCATCAAATTTCGGATCATCGACAGATTTTGGCATCTCAGGCCTTTTCCTCAAAGTGAGCAGTCCATAAAGCGGCACAACGAGGATCAGGGCGAAGGCGAAACCCACAAGGACAAGTGCAGCGTAACCAAGGTAGGGATGAACACCTCCTGCAAGTGTATAGATCTGCGCTGCCTGGTTCACTGCAAAAACAATAAACAGAATCATCAGCGTAAAAGCTGCATAAATCAGCACTTTCTTAAATGGGCGAAATATACTTTCCATTTCTCACTCTCCTCTGAAATAACATTTATGATCCTAAGATTTCTTTCCTCTATCATAACATGCAGAATGCAGAATGATCAGTGGAGCTTTATGAAAACCATGGGTTTCGTTTAATCTTAATAGGCAAGTTTTTTAAGACTTGTCTCTTCTCCGAAACTGTTCATCCCATAGATGAGAATCACTTCATCAAAGTGCTCTTTCTCGATATACTCTTTAAGACTCAGATTGTAATACCTGAGGTCCAGATAATGGACTTCGCTGAAACTCTCCGAAAGATAAGGAACCATGGCATTGGCGAAGGAGTCCTTAAGCACCAGGATCTTCCTGTCATTTTTCTGATTGGCGTTCCTGATTCTGATCAGAGGATAATTACCATCAAGATAAGCCTTGTATTTATCGTATAGATCGAGATTCTCTTTGAAGATGACCCGATTCTCAACCCTGTTTTCTCCAATATATTCTACCTCAAGATCCGCTGTTTCCGATTCATAGAGGACAAACTCCTCAGGCTCTGTAAAGCTGCCTCTGAATTTAGAATAATAAGTGCCGAGAAAACCGGAGGTTTTATGCACAGTGAAATCTGTATTGTCCACAGGTGTCATGGAAAAACTGTTCATAAGTTCTCTGTAGGCAAGATAGGCACCATACTGTGTCCAGTGATGGTCTGTCCGGAAATAGACGTTCTCCTTCTTGTGCATCATAAAAAGATAGTGAAGATCGGTTCTGTCTTCCATCTGGAGATGATTCTGAATGTACTGAAACTGGGTATTCTCTTTTTCCGTGTCCGCAAAAGCAGGCAGCTTGTCATCATTGATCAGGGATGACGGAGGAACCACAAGGACATTAAGCTTCCCCTCAAGCCTGGTATTCAGTTCATTTACCGCATCAATATTTTCCCTGAGAATTTTCTCGTCATATTTTTTCGCCTTTTCAAACAGATAGTCATCCTTGCCGAGATACACGCCGTTATTCTCCTCTTTTCCAAGAACGACCTGAACATCGGACTTGAGATTGATGAAGATCTCTCTTAAAGGGAACTGGTCCTGAACAAAGCGCTCCACTCTCTCTGCAAGAACTCCTGATTTCAGAAGATCCTTATCCCACAGAACTTTATCAGAAAGCATTCTGTTTTCCAGCGCGGAAAAAGTCTTCGGCTGAAAGAGAAGATTTCCTGACAGAGGAATAAATAGAAGGAGAAGCATGAAAATCATCAGCTTTCTGTCATGTTTCCAGTTCATTTTTTTCTCCTCCTTAAAACCTGAAATAAAGAAACGGATTATAAGCGCCATCGATGATGAAGGATACAGAAAGTATGAATACTAGGGTAAGTACAGCTCCTGAAAGAGCTTCACCCGTAATATTCTTCCTCGATGTATATGCCCTGAACATCTTGTATGGCCATGGTGTCGCACAGACCATAAGAATGATGAAGAGCACTCCATAACGGGAAAGGTAAGAAAGAAAAACCTCATCCATGATCATGCCCTGTCCCAGCATGACTTTGAGATAGGAGAAAAGCTGCGGGAGCTCTTCCATGGCAAAAACTGCAAAACTGATCAGAAGGACCGGAATGGTATAAAGCCTTCTGAAGAAACCGCTCATCTTATCAAGAATGTTTTTCAGAACATACTTTTCAAGAATAAGCACTACAGCAAAGTACGCACCCCAAAGGACATAGTTCCATGCTGCGCCGTGCCAGAAACCGGTAAGCAGCCACACCACCACGATATTCCTCAAAGAAATCAGTGTACCGTTTCTGTTCCCGCCTAGCGGAATATACAGGTAATCCCGGAACCAGCTGCCAAGACTCATATGCCATCTTCTCCAGAACTCCGTTATACTCTTTGAGATGAACGGATAGTCAAAGTTTTCAAGAAAGTCAAAACCGAAGATCTTTCCAAGACCGATGGCCATATCAGAATATCCGCTGAAGTCAAAGTAGATCTGAAGCGAAAAGGCCATAATACCTATCCATGCAGATGCCAGAGAGAGCTCTGCAGCCGGTATGAACCTTATTTCCTCCCAGAGTGCTCCGATGCTGTTTGCAAGAAGCACCTTCTTTCCTAGTCCCAGTACAAACCGCAATATGCCTTCCCTGATTTTCTCTATATTCATGACCCGATCAGACAGCTGTCTTTCCACGTCCTTGTAGATGACTATGGGACCGGCGATAAGCTGCGGAAACATGGAGACATAGGCACCGAATGTGATGATGTTTTTCTGGGCTTTCGTGTTTCCCCGATAAACATCTATACTGTAGGACATGGTCTGGAAAGTGAAAAACGAGATTCCTATGGGCAGCGCCACATTGAGCAGGGAAAACCTGCTTCCGGATATCTCATTCACATTCCTGATGAAGAAATCTCCATACTTGAAGAAAGCGAGCAGCCCAAGATTGGCGAAAACCGAAACCGTCAGAAACACTTTCGGAAGCATTTTCCTGTTTCTGTACTTTTCAATCAGCAGACCGTTGAAATAGTCGATCAGGATAGACAGAATCATGATCAGAATATAAACCGGCTCACCGAAACCGTAAAAAAACAGACTAAAAAGAAGCAGAACTCCATTTTTCGCCTTCATCGGAACAAGATAATAGATGAGGATGGTGATGGGCAGGAAGTAGAAAATAAAAGTGGCGCTGGAAAAAACCATAGCGTTCTCCTTATTGCAGGTGCTTAAAAATCTGATAAGTGATAAAAAGCTTATACCTCAATATAAGCTTTTCTCACTTTAATGGTCTGATTATTTGAAGTATCCCTGGAAGATCTCCTTCGCCTTCTCGACATCCGTATGGATGACAAATACGATATACTTTCCGTTTACTTCCACATAATAGTTCTTTGCGTTTTCATACTGATCCGGCAGGTACTGTTCAAAGGACTTCTGAACTGCAGCCGCACGTTTGTCGATGGCATTCTTCACTGTTTCGGCATCTTTTGCATCCTTCACTTTGAATACCGAATACTCCTGGGTGGTGACGTTCATCATAGGAATGTTGGCATCATATTCTTCCAATATGGATGCATCCAGTTCATAGAACTGCTTAAGAGTTTCATCGTCCAGTTCGATCATCGAGCCATATTCAAGCTCCTCAAGAATCTTGTCTCCGATTTCTTCAACCGGAACATTGACTTCCTCATTTGCAGGTCCTTCATCTGCTTTTTCACCGCAGGCCGCAAGACCAAGAATCATAATGCCTGATAACAGTACGCCTAGTAGTTTCTTTTTCATGATATCCTCCAAAATGTTTAATTAGTAACCTAGATTGAATTATAGATAAGTCCACTGCCCAGCGGGTTACAATATCATGACACATAAGTGACAAAAGAATATCTGAAGGAGCATGATCTGAGGATATGATTATTTGAATTTGGTCTGTGATATAATCTTTTATATAAGATCATAATAAATTACAGGATGTGATAAGCATGAAAGTCGGATTCATCGGTCTTGGTATCATGGGAAAACCCATGGCCATAAACCTCATGAAAAATGGTCATGAACTGAAGGTCTACAACCGTTCGAAGGGTTCTGTGGAGGAACTTGTCTCTATGGGCGCAACTGCCGCGAAAAGCATCGGTGATGCTTCTTTAGGTGTTGATGCACTGATCACCATGCTCCCTGATTCACCGGATGTAAGGAACGTCATGATCGGCGAGGATGGTGTTCTACACCACGCTGCTGAAGGACTTCTCTATATCGATATGAGCTCTATACTGCCTGAAGTCTCTATTGAAGTTGGCAAAAAACTGGCTGAAAAAGGCATCCATATGCTTGATGCTCCTGTATCCGGCGGAGATCTTGGTGCCATTGCGGGAACCCTGGCCATTATGGCTGGAGGAACACAGGAAGACTTTGATCGCGCAATCCCTCTATTCGAGGCAATGGGCAGCTCCCATGTTCTGGTAGGACCTTTAGGCAGCGGGAACACCTGCAAACTGGCAAACAATATGATCGTTGCCGGAAATCTTGCGATTCTATCTGAAGCGCTGATACTCTGCAGAAAATCCGGAACAGATCTCTCTAATGTCATCAATGCGATAAGAGGAGGTTCGGCGGGATCCGCAGTCCTTGAAACAAAAACTCCCAAGATCCTCAATGAGGACTACAGACCGGGCTTTAAGGTGGATCTTCATATCAAGGATCTCCGAAACGCCCTGAAAACAGGTCTTAAGCTGGACCTGGATATGCCTGTAACTGAGATGGTCATGGGTATGTATAAGGAGCTCAGCGAGGAAGGTATGGGCAATGATGACCACAGTTCCCTTTTCAGGTACTATGAAAACCACAGCCGCTAGGCGGTCAGATCAGTAAAAAAGATTCACTTAGGAGAAAAAACATGCGTATTTTTATCGATGCCGACGGATGCCCCGTGGTGAAACTCACCATAACTAAGGCCATGGAGCGGAAAATTCCAGTAACTGTAGTCAAAAATTATGCTCATGTCATAGAAGATGACTACGCGGATATCGTAACAGTAGATATCTCCAATGATGCGGCAGACTACTATATCGCAAACCATATCCGGAAAGATGATATCCTCATCACACAGGACTATGGCCTTGCCGCGATGGCACTATCAAGGGAAGCTCATATTCTCAATCAGAATGGCCTCATCATCCATAACGGGAATATCATGACCCTTCTTGATCGCAGACACATCAATCAGAAGATGCGCAAAGACAAGCGTATCTACTCAAAAATCAGGAAGAGGACACCTGAGGATGACGGTGCTTTTGTGGAGTCACTGAAAAAGCTCATTGAAATGGAAGTATAATGAACGATAAAAACTGCTGTGCCGATATAGGTCACAGCAGTTTTAACTCTCTCTATTAAATCATGCAGTTCAGATTGATTTCCACCCTCAGATCGTCACTGTTTGTGAGCTTCCTGAATCGTTCGAAAAATTCTCTTCTCAGCGGCTCGTCCATCGATCCCTTTACCTGATAAGAGGATTTGAATATCCCTTTGACCCGGTCGTTTCTCAGTTCCAGAACAAACTTGCCGTCAAAAGTAGGGTAGTCTTTACGTACATCGTCAATCAGATCCTTCACCGATTCTTTGAAGAGTTTTTCAATGATATGATTTTTGTAGCCGTCATTGATTCTGCCTGTGTCATCCAGAAAATCATCGTACTCTTTTTTCAGTGAATCATTGAATGGAATATCCAGTATATAGTTGATTTTCACTATGCTGTCCAAAATCATCATCCTCCTTCATTATTACAGTATAAGCTTAATCTCTGAACCCCCTATGACGCTACTGTGAAAAAACCGCAAATCTTTTGCATTATACAATCTCTTCTTCTCTCATGTATAATGGATTCAGAACAATAAAGATATTACTGATCAGAGGATAAAAGGAGTGTTGTTGATATGATCCGATTTGCAACAGTAGGTACAGGTTTCATAACGGATGCCTTCATTAAGGGTGCACTGAAAACAGGCTTGATGAGTCTAGCGGCAGTGCATTCAAGAAGTTCTGAAAAAGGAAATGCGCTTTCTTCAAAATACGGTGAGGATATTCCCTGCTTCACAGATATCGAAGAGCTCGCGGGCTCAGATCTCATCGATGCAGTTTATATTGCCAGCCCGAACGCTATGCATGCACCTCAGGCAAAGCTTTTTCTTGAACATGGAAAGCATGTGCTTGTCGAAAAATCAGCCGCATCAGATTCCAGAGAGCTTCGAGAGGTCATCGCCCTTGCCGAAGAAAAAGGTCTTGTCTTTATGGAAGCCATGAAGTCTCTCACCATGCCTGCGTATCTGACGCTCAAGGAGAATCTCGATAGAATCGGCAGAATCAGAAAATATGTGGGGATCTACTGTCAGTATTCCTCAAGATATGATCGTCATAAAAGCGGGGAGTACGTAAATACCTTTCAGAAGAAATTTTCCAACGGTTCACTGATGGATATCGGGATCTACTGCATCTATCCCCTCATTGATCTCTTCGGTGTACCCGAAAGCATTAAAGCTGTGGGCACAATACTTGAAGATGGTGGAGTAGACGGGTCAGGATCCGTACTTATGCAGTATAAGGATATGGAAGCTGTAGTCATCCATTCAAAAATCAGCGATTCTAAGCTCCCTTCAGAAATCCAGGGAGAAAAAGGCAGCATCCTCATCGACAGAATCGGAAGTCCCGGTGAAATCACTCTTATTCTGAGAGACGGGACAAAGGAAGTGCTAGCTCCATCTACCTTCAGAGAGGATATGTATTATGAAGCAGCTGAATTTGTAGAGACCATCAGGTCCGGTAAATCCTTTTCCAAAATCAATCATGAAAAGCTGGCGATTTCCGTTCATGAGGTTATGGATGAAATCCGAAAAAAGATCGGCCTTGTCTTCCCCAGCGACACAAGGGCAGAGTAAACACGAATTTGATATGATCGGATGCAAAAGCCGGGCAGAAAGGTATACGACCTTACTGCCCGGCTTCATCTGCGCGTTCATTCACATTAAACTAAAATCGATGCAAATACTGATCCCACAAGACCAAGAAGAATAATGGCTGCAACAACTTTTGTGATCATATCTCTCTTTTTATACAAACTCTCTCACACCTTTCTGAATTAATCTCTGAACTCTATGTTGGGTCTTCTATAATATACAAACTGAGTTGACGGCGCTGAAGGAGAAAACTTTCCTCCGCTCATGTCTTTGTTATTTCTTTTCAGCGTATTATTCAGCGAAATGACGATTCTGCCATCTTCCAGTCCATTCGCCTTATATTGTACACCTCCGGCATGGATAAATGCATCTTCTCCATCAATTTTTCCGATATATATACCGATGTGATTCACTTTGCTGCCCTCAGGAATCATGGAAAATCCGATGTCACCAACCTTAAGCTCGGACTCCATGACGGGTGATGAACTGTGCCATATCTTCGTCGATACAGGGCCCGCTTCGGTGCTTCTTTCGCTTAGGGCTTCACCGGTAAGATTGAGATAAACCCAGTCGACAAATCCTCCTGAACCCATGGGTCCAGATGGCTTGCCCTCAACAAGCTGCTCCTGTCCGAGCGTAAATGGATGATTGATGAGAATCTGAGATAGGGCAATCAGATCTTTCCTCGAAACGCTGCCGTCTTCTGATTTCACTTCCATATATTCGGTATTTCCGGTATAACTGACTTTCTTATTAAAAAACATATCAAATAACCCGTTCTGATCCATAACGGTCACAAAAACCACAATCACAACGGTAAGGATGAGTCCGGTCCATATTCTTCTTTTTCGGCGATTTCGCCTTCTGATTTCCTGTACTCTCTTCACTCTTTCATTTCCATGAAACTTCAAACGGTCTTCCACTCTATCACCTATTCGTTTCCATTCTTCATTAAACTCATCTGAATCAGGATATTCGCTTCCGTAATTACGGACATAAGAAAAAACCTGATCACTCAGGTCTCATTCTATATCAAGTTTATTAACTTTGCTTTAAAACTCTTCATTGGAACTCTTAAATTTTGGTCGAAATATAATGAGCCACAGGATACCCATGACCAGCATGGTGGCAGCCGCTGCATAAAAAGCCTGTCTGTAGACGTCACCTGTCGATTCAACCATTGATGATTTTGAAAGTTCTTCGCTGGCATATACCAGTGTACCAAAATTAAAAATTATTGCAGATAAAAATAAAATGGTTCTGTAGACTTTTCCCATAACGTCCACCTCCTTGCTTATCTCCATATTAGCAGAATTTTTCCGCTTTTTTGTTAACGAAGATTAAACATTAACGGAACTGAGAATAAATAATTAATGTCATTTCCATCTGAATACAGGAAACTATTTAACATATCATTAAATTGGCACTTATTTTATGACTTTAAGCGCATAATCTATCGAACGGATAAGCCTTCTTTTCGAATAACTATTATCGATGACAATATTCGCGAAAAAACGGTTAAAAGTCTCCTCATTCCGAATATAATTCTGGAATCTTTTTCGGATGGTTTCTCGGCTGTCTCCTCTTTCTTTCATCCGTTTTCTTAACGTGCCGGGGGATGCGTCAATATAGATTATTCTGACCTCTTCCTTATATATCCTTTTAAATGCCATAGCCCCGTTTATATCCGTGACCGCAAAAACATCTCCGTCAGAGGATTTTCTCGTGACCTCTTCACGAGACACGCCGTAACGGTTTCCTGCATATACACTTTCTTCTACTTTATCCACCTGCATGAATCTTTCCTCGTCGACAAAGTGATAAGCCTCTCCGTTCTTTTCTCCGGATCTTGGGGCTCTTGTCGTATGAGACACGAGTTCTTTCATACCGATGCTTTTAAGATGCTCTCCCACTTCTGTTTTACCCGATCCCGAAGGACCCATTATGATATAGATCATGTTCACACCACCTTCTTTCAAACATTTTACCAGAAAACAGACTCTTTATTCCTGAATATCGAAATCCGATTTTAACTTTCGTATAATATTTGCTATAATCCCGACTTTGACAGTTGGAAGAAGCTGAAACAGCTAGAAACGCCCT